>JAUVCP010000093.1 GCA_030590765.1 Flavobacteriaceae bacterium
ATAATGATAAAAACGGATCCATTGGAATAAGTCCTCCTCCATATAGATCATGGAAATGGAATTCACTTGAAACAAGAATTGGTGGTCCGGATTTGATTATTCTTGAAAATAACCTGATGTTATGTGCAACCAGAGAATATTTGCCTGACTTTACTGAGCAGACCATTATTACTAAGGTAGATTCTGAAGGGAAAACCACAAAATTGCTTACTCTCCCAAGTGGAGGTGATTGTAGTTATCCTGGATTATTAATGAAAGATAATATACTTTTTGTTTCCTATTATTCTTCTCATGAAGAAAAAACAGCGATCTATCTGGCGAGAATTTCAAATCTTAAGAATACATTTGATAGTTTTGAAAGAGTGCAAGAACCCTTCGTTTCTTATGATAAAAATGGATATGTAGAACTATCGTGTCAAGACAAAGAAGCTGTGATTAAATTTACCTTAGACGGGAGTATTCCGTCTTTGGATAATGGTCACACCTATAAAGATCACTCTGTAAAAGTTACCGGAACAACATTATTGCGAACCATTGCCATTAAAAATAAAGTTCCTTCCAGTAAAATAGTATCTAAATATGTAGGTTCAGATATTTTACAAGAGGCGATTCCTATAAATAGAAAATTGCAGAGTGGCTTGAATTATGATCATTTTAAAGGGAAAGTTAAACACACATTTGAGATATCAGATCTTCCAGAAATAAAGTCAGGTAAAATTCCTAATATGAGCCTCTCTCTAAAAAACTTCAATGAAAATTATGCTTTTATTTATACCGGTTATATTAAAATTCCAAAAAATGGAGCCTATACTTTTTATTTAAGTTCAAATGATGGAAGTAGATTTTATTTAAATGATAAACTTGCTATAAACAATGACGGTGCACATAGCAACAGAGAGGAATCTGTAAAACTAACATTAAACAAAGGATATCATAATTTGAAAGTTTACTATTATCAATTGGGAGGTGGTAGTAATTTAAAAATGGAATGGAGCAGTAGTGATTTTAAGAAACAAGAGATTCCAGATGTTGTATTGTTTTCTGATATTATCAAAAAGTAAAAGAGTAGTAGATATATCAATTTGTAATAAACTATATAATTATGATTAAATATTTATGGAGTAATTTTAATCAGTATAAATTTTGACCCAATGAAAGCATTTAAAAGAATAAGTATTATTTTATTAATCAGTTTATTGTTTGTTCAATGCTCTAATAAAAATAGCGAAAAAACGGCTAAAAATATAATGAAAGTCGGTCAACAACCCGATGGTAGTATTTTGGTTCCAACAAATCAATTACTCAGACCTGCAGGGTTTCAAATACAATTTCACGGAAGACCTGTTGATCTGGCATTAAGTCCGGATGGAAAATGGATGGCGGTTCTCAATAAAAATTATCTGGAATTAATACATGTAAATGACAGGACAATTTTTCAAAGATTGGAGATTAAAAAAGGGGGATCCTACATTGGAGTGACTTTTTCAGAAGATGGAAGAAAGATCTATGTAAGCCAATCAAGAAATCATATTTTTATAGCAGAAATGAATGACAACAATGTATTAAACTGGTCAGATGAGATAAAATTTCCTGAAGCTAAAGTTGGAGGGCACCCAGTTCCTGGAGGGATTATTTTAGATAAAAAGGATGACAAATTATATACCACTTTAAATAGAAGTAACTCTTTGGCTATAGTACAGTTATCCGATAAATCGATAAAAGAAATACCCGTCGGTATTGCCCCATATGAGTTAGTACTTTACTCTTCGCAAAAAGCTTATGTGAGCAATTGGGGTGGTAGAATTCCAAAAGAGGGTGAGATAACTTATAAAACTTCTGGTAGTGATATTTTAGTTGATCAAAAAACGGGTATTGCCAAAAACGGAACCGTATCAGTTGTTGATCTTTCTAAAGGAATGGAAATTAAAAGTATTGAAGTAGGATTGCATCCGGGTGATATGGTTCTAAGTCCAGATAAAAAACAGCTCTATGTTGCCTGTGCCAATAGCGATATAGTTTCTGTAATTGATACGGAAACAGATAAAGTTGTAAAAGAAATATCAGTTCATTTCACTCAGGGATTGCCATTTGGAAGTGCTCCCAATGCATTGGAAATATCAAAAGACGGAAAATTACTATATATAGCTAATGGGACAGATAATGCTGTTTGTGTAATAGATTTGAAAAATGATGATAAATTACTTGGTTTTATTCCAACAGGTTGGTACCCAGGGGCTGTTCTTTTAGATCAAAAGGAAGAATTTCTTTTTGTAGCTAATACCAAAGGGATTGGTTCAAGAAATTTGCGAGCAGATAGACCGGGTTATAACACACATGGCCATATGGGAACTATTTCTGTTATTCCAGTTCCTCACAAAAAGCAACTGGAGGATATGACAAAAATTGTAAAAGAGAATAATTCATATGCTCAGTTATTGGAGGAGATCAATAAAAAAGAAACAAATGCTAAGAAAGTTGCTGTTCCACATTCTCCTGGCCAAAAATCACATTTTAAACATGTTATCTATATTATTAAAGAAAACAGGACTTATGATCAGGTCTTTGGTGATATGCCACAAGGAAATGGTGATTCAACTTTGGTTCATTTCGGCAGAGAAGTGACTCCAAACCACCATGCTCTTGCTGAGGAATTTATTCTTCTGGATAATTATTATTGTAGTGGTGTACTAAGTGCAGATGGTCATCAATGGACAGATGAAGCCTATGTTACTGATTATATTGAAAAATTCTTTGGTGGTTTTCCAAGGAGCTATCCCTATGACGGAGGAGATCCTTTGGCCTATTCTCCTACCGGTTTTATTTGGGATAATGTATTAAAACATGGATTGACCTATCGCAATTATGGTGAGTTTGTTGATGCAAATATCGATCCTGGTAAGATGACTTTTACAGAAATGTATAAAGATTTTAAGGAAGGAACCGGAAAAGTTAAAATTCGTGCAAAGAATAATTTACCTCAAATGGAGCCTTACACCTGTCCTACTTATATCGGATTTCCGAACAAGATTTCTGATCAATACAGAGCAGCAGAATTTATCAAAGAGTTAAATGATTTTGAGAAGAACGATAATTTGCCAAACTTTATCATTTTGTTACTTCCTAACGATCATACATCTGGAACAAAACCAGGATTACCTACTCCGGAAGCAGCAGTTGATGATAATGATCTTGCATTAGGAAAGATTGTCGAAGCAATTTCTAACAGTAAATTTTGGAAGGAAACCTGTATTTTTGTTACAGAAGATGATCCACAGGCAGGATTGGATCATGTGGATGGTCACAGAACGGTTGGAATGGTGATCAGTCCGTATACCAAACGAAAAGAAGTAGTTTCTACTTATTATTCACAGATCAATATGTTTCGAACCATGGAAAATATTCTTGGAATTCCACCTTTGAATAAGTTCGATCTTACGGCAGGAGTTATGTCAGATTGTTTTACAGAAAAAGCAGATTTCACTCCCTTTAAAGCGATACCAAACAACATTCCTTTGGATCAGATTAATCCTGAATTACTCAGCCTTTCGGGAGATGAATTATTCTGGGCAAAAAAATCGATGGAGCAGGACTTGGATGAGTTAGATCGGATAGATGAAGATACCTTTAACAGAATTATCTGGCATGCTGTGAAAGGATATAATGTTCCTTATCCGGTTTTAAAAAATGAAATGTAATATAAAAATGGAAAACAAAATTAAATGGGGAATCATCAGTACAGGTCATATTTCCAATAAATTTGCAAATGCTTTAAAAATGCTACCCAATGCTGAATTGCTTGCAGTTGCTTCAAGAACTAAGGGAAAGGCATCAGAGTTTGCTAAAAAATATGATATTCCCAGGGCGTATGCAAGTTATGCGGAGCTGGCAAATGATCCGGATATTGATGTTGTTTATATAGGAACACCACATACTTTTCATTTGGAAAATAGTGCTATGTGTATGCGAAAAGGAAAAGCCGTTTTATGTGAAAAAGCCTTAACGATTAATGCAGAAGAGGCTAAAGAGATGGTTAGAATTGCCCGCGAGGAAAATGTTTTCTTAATGGAAGCAATGATACCAAGGCATATTCCCTTGTTAAAGAAAGTTTTAAAATGGATAAAAGAAGGAAGAATTGGTGAGGTTCGTATGTTAAAAGCATCCAGATGTGCACACGGAATTTTCCCGAAAGGGGCAAGGCAATTGAATCCTGAATTGGGTGGAGGAAGTCTTTTAGATGTTGGAGTTTACGTTATTTCATTTGCATCTATGATCTTTAATAAACCTCCGGTGGAAGTAGCTGGTTTAAGTCATATTGGAGATTTGGGATCCGATGAACAAGGAGTTGCTATTTTAAAATATGATCAGGGTGAAATTGCAGATCTTTCTTTCGCTTTAAGGACCAATGCGGTTGATGAAGCTTATATTTTGGGAACAGAAGGTTATATTAAAATTGATGATCTTTTTGCAGTCCCCACAAAAATTACTTTAGTGATTAATCAAAAAGAAGTGGATATTATAGAAGAACCTATTATTGGTAATGCATTGAATTATGAAGCCGAAGAAGTAATGAGGTGTTTAAAAGAAGGCTTAAAGGAATCTCCATTTATGCCTTTGGATGAGTCTATTCAAATTATGGAGATCATGGATCAAATTAGAAAACCATGGGGTTTAAAATATTCAAATGATAAAAAACAAAACAATTAATTTTCTATAAAGATTAAAAGAACACTATTTAATTTATTCTTATTTTTTACAAGTTTGAGCTTTGCACAGCAAACAGAGAAAGTATTTCTTTCAGGGATAGATGTAGATGCTCCGGTGGATTGGGAACTTATTCAGGTACTCTTTATTTTTACTTTGGAACGCCTGAATAATTTGAATATTTGAAACTGTTAGAGCATAATATTAATCATTTAAATATAAAACAATGAAATCATTAAGTTTAAAAATTAACAAGATTGAAATTCCATTTTTACTTGCAATAATTGCTGTATTGATTTTCCCATTTCACTCTTTTGGACAAAACACAAATTTGGGACCAGCTCCAAAAGTTATTACTCCTGGTTTAGTCACCACTCCACCATCGGATGCAATAGTATTATTTGATGGAACAAATTTTGATGCATGGGAAAGTACCAAAGGAGGTGGTGTAAAATGGGATCTTAAAAAAGGTATCATGACCGTCGTTCCAGGCACTTATGATATTATGACCAAAAAATCTTTTGGAGATTGTCAGTTGCATATTGAGTGGAGGAGCCCTGCAATTGTTGTTGGTGAATCTCAAAACAGAGGAAACAGTGGTATATTTTTACAAAGAAAATACGAAGTACAGGTCTTAGATTCCTATAATAGTGAAACTTATATCGATGGACAGGCAGGAAGTATTTATAAACAACATGTGCCTTTGGTAAATGCCTGTTTGCCTCCGGGTGAATGGCAAACTTATGATATTATTTTTAATGTTCCGGTTTTTAATGATAATGGGACATTGAATTCACCGGCTTATTTAACCGTATTGCAAAATGGTGTTTTGATCCAAAATCATGTAGAATTAAAAGGTAAAACTTCAGGAGAGGCGATTTATGAAAAGCATGGTAAATTACCTCTTTCCTTACAGGATCACAGATGCTTGGTGAGTTATAGAAATATTTGGATACGTGAATTATAAGTATAAATACCTGGTTTTCTGGGTTAATAATTAATGCAATATGAGTAATTTAATATTTGCATATTGTAATAGAGTGTTATTCCTTTGAGAGAGAAATAATTATTGATATTTGTAAGTGTAAATTAATAAAAATGATGAAATTAACTAATTTTTCAAAATTAATTATAGCGGTTATTGTATTATTGATAATTGTTCTTTCTACTCTCCTACATTTTTCAATACAAATCATTGATGCACTAACATTAGAAGCTTTACCTGATTTTGATATTCATATATCTATTTGGAGAATCCTAATAGAACCTGTTATGGGTATTTTACTCTTTTTTAACCGATCTACCTATGCAATTGAAGAGAATGAATTCGTGCTTTACTGGGTTTTGATCTTCTTTGTGATTTACAGTTTGATTAGAATTTTTACGATTAAGAATAAACAAAAAAGAAAAAAAATAATCATTTCTCAATTAGTTAATTTACCAATTGTAATAGGCTTATGGTTTACCTATTTTGTTGTGATCTTATTTTTGAGTAGATTTTTTCCAAATAATACCATTGTAAATAACTCTACCGATTCCATTTTAGTAACCACACATGCACATACTGAATTTAGTCATGATGGTTTGATATCACAAGAAAATCTATGGAAATGGCATAAGTATAACAACTTCGATGCATTTTTTATTACCGATCACAATAATCATAGTAAAACGCTGGATTTTGTAAATGAGCAAAGAAAAGGTATGTTTTCAATAGAGCCTTTGGTTATGTGTGGAGAAGAGTTTTCAGGAACTAATCACCTAAGTTTGCTGGGATTAAAAAGAAAATTTGATACAAAAAAATATTCAGATGAAAGAGTAATTGATTCCGTAAGGGCTAACGGAGGAGCTGTACTTGTAAATCACTGGTACGACGGAGAACATAAAACTTTAGATTATTATAAAAATCTTGGTGTTGATGGTTTTGAAATAGAAAATTCAGCTACCGAACGAAGTTATGATAGATCGATATATGATATGGTCAAGAAGTATTGTGAGGGTAATAATCTGATCATGAATGGTGGTTTGGATTTTCATGGTTATGGTAATGTTTGTTCTATATGGAATGCTATGCAAATACCTGGATGGCATAAATTAGATCCGTCAGAAAAAGAGGAAGCTATTTTAAATGTGATAAAATCTCGTGATCAAAGTAAATTAAAAGTGTTGCTATATAACGACAGACCTTATTATACAAATGATTATTTATTTTGGAGTCCAATAACTACTTTTTTTAATTATTTCAGAACACTGAATTTTTATCAGGTGTTGTCTTGGATCTTTTGGATTCTATTGATAGTTTTTATAAAAGTAAAAATAGTCAGTTCTGCCGTTTTGGAGGAACGTTTTTCTTCCAATAGAATTGTCCCTTTACTAGGGGTTTTAGGTGCCTTATTTATGTTGGTTTTAGGAGGGGTTTATTATGCTAAAATAGCGGAGCTGGTGGGTACAACAAATGATATTTTTGTAGAATACAGTACAATTCTTTTTTATGCAGGCTCTGCATTCTTCATTTATACTTTGATGGTTGCTTATTATAGAATTATAAAAAACCAAAAATAAAATAATTTTCCAATGAAAAAATGGATTATAATTATATTAGCTATCGTACTATTTGTGTTGGTGTTAGCTTATTTTTATATTGTTTATCCGGTTTGGGGCATGCCATTCAATACACAAAGGCACGGAAATCCACCTTTAACCCCAGCCTGGGCTTTAGAAAACTGGCTTTGGGAAGATGATGTGAATACAGCAGCTTATGTGGATGAACTATTAGAGGGTTATAAAGAACATGATATACCTGTGAGAACTATCATTTTAGATAGTCC
>JAUVCP010000021.1 GCA_030590765.1 Flavobacteriaceae bacterium
AGGTATGCCCTAATATACTTGAGATTAACGGAAGAGACACCTCTTTTTTTAAAAGGTTTGTGGCAAGACTGTGCCGTAGGGCATGAGGGCCGTGCCTTCTTTCATCATATTTGATGCCAGAAAGGTTCACATATTTTTTCACGACCATATAAGAGAGGTTTTTGTTTATTGCATCATACGGAGGTACATGGCGAAGAAAAATGGTCGACAGGTTGGACTGCGGGCGTCCATATTTCAAATAGTCAATGATAGCATTGCCAACTTCCGGAAAAAGAGGGAGTTCGATCAGCTCTTTAGTTTTTTGTTGCTTCAACATTATCAATTCTTGCCCCCAATCTATGTTGGCGAATTCTAGGTTGGCAACATCCGAGCTCCTTAATCCGAGTATTGTGATAAGAAGTATCATCGCATAATTCCGCTTGCCAATAGGGTTTGACCTATCGATACAATCGATGAGACTGCTTACTTCTTTAGGGGAGTAATACGAAGGAAGCCTGGGCTGTCTGACATAATTATCCTTGGGAATTATTTTGGAATAATCGATCAGAACTACCTGATTGTCGTACAGGTATTTCAGGAACTGGTTCGATTTCAAAATTATCAGGTGCCTTGTAACAACAGAGTACTCCCTAAGATATTTTACAAGGTTGACAATTGAGGTTTGGTCAAGTTGTTCCAACGAGGCTATTCCGCAACTGTCCAAATAATCCAAGAAAACAGATAAATATAAATGATAACTTTGTACTGTACTTGTGGCTAGACCAGAGGCCGTCTTTGATTGGATAATATAGTCTGACATTATTTTTCCTATCTGCCCATTAAGCTCTCTTGGAGCCTGTTTCTTTTTCCTCTTTCTGAACGTACCGGTCTCGGCAAAATCGGATAGCACCGAAATAGCCCTTATTTGATTTCGCTGCTTTCTCGATAATGACCCGACCTCGATATTACCATTTATCTTGGTAAGGTATCGTACCCCGACACCGGAACTAAACTGTTCCACTCCATTAATCTTCATGTAACCCCCTAGACGAGACCATTCCCTTGAATAAGAATCAATACTTTGAGTTCCATAGGACAAGCTTTTGAGATACGCCACCGCTTTATCTGTAAGTTCTTTAAATGTTTGAAAATCATTGATCATAACTATTTCACTTTTAATGATATGGGCAATATTGCCTGTATCAAAAGTGAAGATTATTATGCAAACACATTATGTAAACTAAGGATTGTGATACTTTTGAAGTTAAGGTGTTATGAAAAGAATGTTTGCATAATCTTTTTGTTTCCATAAACTGAACATGGTATACTCATGCTATCAAGTGTATTGAATAGTAATAGAGCAATTAAAATGAGTGTTCACATAATTGAAACTTTTGTTCAGTTACGTAAACTTGCAAAAAATTATGATGAGATCTTTAGCAAAATACATCAAATGAATTCCAAATATCAAGATCAATTTGGTGAAATTTATGAAATACTACAAAAAATATTAGAACAGCCAAAGGAACAACCAAGGAAAAAAATTGGTTTTAAGAATTAAAATTCAATAACTTTGGATATGAATTTCTACCAATCACAAATAAAACTAAACCCCTTTTCCAGAGGTTTTCACCTAATAACGGACAAAGTTTTAAACAGTATTCCCGAAATAAAAAACATCAAAATTGGCATACTTCAGATTTTCATCAAACATACTTCAGCCAGTTTAACCATCAACGAAAATGCCGATCCAACGGTAAGAAGTGATTTTGAAAGTCATTTTAACAAAATGGTTCCTGAAAATATGCCATATTACAAACATGACTATGAAGGAGATGATGATATGCCTGCTCACTTAAAAACATCCATTCTTGGATCTTCCGTTCAAATTCCAATTACTAACGGAACTTTAAATGTAGGCATATGGCAGGGAATCTATCTTTGTGAACATAGAGATTATGGAGGCTCACGTTCACTAGTAATTACAGCATTTGGAGAATAAAAATCATCATTAACTTTATGTAGAGATTAACCTTGCATCTACTTTAGCCTGCCCTTTTACAATTTTTACTTGATGCTTACTTAGCTGTATATCAACTGTTTCAATAATATTTTTATAAGCTTTTTGATCTGTCAATTCTCTTTTAAAACGACTTAAAGTACTGTGCCCTGGAATGTCATCCTCAATTTTCAAATTACAAAATTTCATTGCCGAAAGGCTATCATTTACCATAGCTTCCGTTTGTGCATCTGAAATATCATACCAAATAGAAATCAAATGCATCTTAAATAAAAGTAATGGAGAGTATGCTTTTGCACCTCTTTCTTTTAACCCAATTTTATAAACTTTTTTTAAAGCCTTATCAATTTCAGTCCAATTAATGATCTCTTTAACATGGTTAAAAAAATGATTCTTCTGACTGTGTTTTTCTACGTAAGCAGAAACAAAACTTCGTTGAGGATCATTTGCATTTTTGTAACTTTTCATAGCTCTAAGTTACAATATGTTGTTCTCTTCTACAACAATCTAGATCATAAAAATACTGATGCTTATTTGTAACCTTTTGAAAATTAATTTTTACATTAGTGGTCTTCAATAAAATAAATATGCAAAATACTTTTTTTAATATTTGCCTGGGACTTATCATTCTATTAAATACCTCAATTAATCTACAAGCACAAAAGAAAAAAAAATCTAAAAAACAATCTACTGAAGTTGTTTATAGTGAAGAACTTTATAAAGGACTTACCTATAGATTGATTGGACCTTTTAGAGGAGGTAGATCAGCTGCTGTTACCGGAGTTCCGGGAGAACCAAATCTTTTTTATTTTGGTTCAACAGGTGGAGGGATCTGGAAAACAATTGATGGCGGAAGGCAGTGGACTAATCTATCTGATGGTTTTTTTGGTGGAAGTATAGGGTCCATTGCTGTTTCTAAAAGTGATAAAAATGTAATTTATGTGGGTGGAGGTGAAAAAACTGTCCATGGTAATGTTTCTTCAGGTTACGGTATTTGGAAAAGTGAAAACGCAGGAAAAACATGGGTATCTTCTGGTTTAAATAAATCAAGACATGTTTCAAGAATTGCAATTCATCCAACAAATCATAATATTGTTTATGCTGCTGTTTTAGGAAATATTTACAAACCAAGCGGTGATAGGGGGATTTATAAAACTGTTGATGGTGGGAAAACCTGGAAAAAAACTCTCTTTGCAAATGAACAGTCCGGATCTGTTGATCTTACTCTTGACCCAAATAATCCAAGAATATTATTTGCATCAACATGGAGAATCCAAAGAACACCATATAGTTTGAGTAGCGGTGGTAAGGGATCTGCTTTATGGAAAAGTACCGATAGTGGCGAAACCTGGAAAGAGATCTCCAAAAATAAAGGTTTTCCAAAAGATACTCTGGGAATTATCGGGGTAACCGTTTCACCTGTTAATTCACAAAGAGTTTGGGCTATGGTGGAGAATAAGAAAAAAGGTGGATTGTATCGCAGTGATGATGGAGGTGAAAAATGGATAAAAATAAATGATGAAAGAAAATTAAGACAAAGAGCCTGGTACTATACTAGAATATATGCAGATACTGAAGATGAAAATACGGTTTATGTACTAAACGTAAGATATCATAAGTCATCTGATGGTGGTAAAACTTTTAAAACCTATAATGCACCTCATGGTGATCATCATGACCTTTGGATCTCCCCCGAAAATTCTAATCGAATGATTATTGGTGATGATGGTGGAGCACAAATTACATATGATGGAGGCGAAACCTGGTCTACTTACCACAATCAACCCACTTCACAATTTTACAGAGTTACGACGGATAATCATTTTCCTTTTCGGATTTATGCTGCTCAGCAAGATAATTCAGCAATAAGAATTCAACACAGAAGTGATGGAGGCGATATTAGTGAAAATGACTGGGAATCTACAGCCGGTGGAGAATCGGCTCATATTGCTGTCGATCCCAAAAATGATGATATTGTTTATGGTGGAAGTTATGGCGGCTTTTTAACAAGGTATAATCATAAAAATGGATCTGTTAGGGCTGTAAATGTTTGGCCGGATAATCCGATGGGACATGGTGCAGAAGGAATGAAATACCGATTTCAATGGAATTTTCCAATTCTATTTAGTAAACACAATCCAAATAAATTATATGCTTTTTCCAATCATGTACATATTACCGAAAATAAAGGTCAAAGCTGGAAATTGTTAAGTAAAGATCTCACCAGAAATGATCCGTCAAAATTGGTTTCCAGTGGTGGACCGATTACTCAGGATAATACTGGTGTTGAATATTACTGTACCATTTTTGCCGCCAGTGAGAGCCCGGTCAAAGAGGGATTATTATGGGTAGGAAGTGATGATGGCTTGGTACATATTACAAAAAATGGAGGGAATACCTGGGAAAATGTCACTCCGAAAGGCTTACCCGAATGGAGCATGATAAACAGTATAGAACCTTCTCATTTTAAAGAAGGCACCTGCTATATTGCAGCAACAAGATATAAATTAGGTGATTTTGAACCCTATTTGTATATGACAACCGATTATGGTAAAACCTGGAAAAAAATAATTAATGGAATTGACAAGGAACATTTTACAAGAGTGATCAGAGAAGATCCGAAAAGAAAAGGATTGTTATATACTGGAACTGAAACCGGTATGTACATTTCATTTAATGATGGTAACTCCTGGCAAAAATTTCAATTGAATTTACCTATTGTACCTATTACAGATCTTACCATAAAGGAGAATAACTTGATCGTTGCCACCCAAGGCAGAAGCTTATGGATGATTGATGATCTGACAGTTTTACATCAATTAAATACAAATCTCAAAAACAAAAATATCATACTTTTTACTCCAAAAGATTCCTACCGAACAAAAGGTTATGGTGGAAAAAAATCCAACAGTGCAGGAACAAATTTGGAAAATGGTGTGATCACTTATTTTAATATCAAGAATTATGATAAAGAGAAAGACAGTGTAACTCTTACATTTCTTACAATAAAAGGAGATACTTTGGCAAGTTTTAACAACATGTCAAAAGAATCAAAGAAAAAACTTAAAGTAGAAAAAGAAGCAAATAAATTTGTTTGGAATACCCGAACAGAAGGTGCAGAAAAACTGAAAGGAATGATCCTATGGTGGGCAAGTCTGAGTGGTGCAAAAGTTGTTCCGGGTAATTACAAAGTAAGTTTGAATGTGAACGATGAAATTGAAACAACAAATTTTAAAATTTTAGCAGATCCTAGAACTGAAGTGACCGTGTTGGATATGCAAAAACAATACGATTTTGTTACAGAAATAAACAAAACTATTGATAAAGCCCATAAATCAATCAAAAATATTAAAAAGATCAACGATCAATTAGATGCTTTTATCAAACAATACAAGAATGATGAAAACGTAAAAGATCTGGTTAAAAAAGCAGAAGATCTAAAAAAATCATTTTCTGAAGTGGAAAAAATCCTTTACCAAACACAAAACAGAAGCGGACAGGATCCTCTGAATTTCCCAATCAGACTAACCAATAAACTGGCACATTTAAACAGTTTGGTTACCATGGGTGATTATCCACCAACAGATCAGGATATAGCTGTAAAAAATGAATTAACAACGGAGATAAATGCTCAGTTAAGTGAGTTTGATAAATTGGTTTCAAAGGAAATAAAAGAGTTTAATCAGGATTTTAATAATAAAAACTTAAATTATTTACTGGTAGAATAATGATCCTAATAGAATTTTGACTCCAATGCTTAAGACTTGAAATTACTGGTAATTTCTTCGTAAATCTTTGTTTGAGATCTTTACTATTCTTTACACGATAACTAATATGCTACTAAGCAATATGGTAATATAGTTACCTATTTGATCACATATTTGACAAAAACCTTAAACGAAATCTATTGAAATAATTAAATTCCTAATTTCAGTATTCAGATCGGCAACATACCATCAAAATAAATTACTTTTGCATTCATGATTTCTGAAATAAAAATAGAGAAGGTATTTTCATATTATTTACCCATTATTGATGTGCGATCTCCAGGTGAATTCAATCATGGGCATATTCCCGAAGCAATAAATATCCCTTTATTTTCAAATGATGAAAGAGCACATGTTGGTACCGTTTATAAGCAAAACTCTAAGGAGGCTGCTATTGAAATAGGTTATACTTACGTGAAACCAAAATTGAAAAGTTTTATTTCAGACGCATTGAAGGTTGCTCCCAATAAAAAGGTTATCGTTCACTGCTGGAGAGGCGGAATGCGTAGTCAATCATTTGCAAAGCATTTGGCTGAAAATGAATTTCATGATGTAATGGTTATTAACGGAGGGTATAAAGCTTATAGAAATCTGGTTTTAAACGATCTCGAAAAACCCTTAAATCTTAAAGTATTAGGTGGTTATACCGGGAGTGGTAAAACTCAAATTTTAAAGCAACTTAAAAAAATAGGGCATCAGGTAATTGATCTGGAAGGTCTTGCAAATCATAAAGGATCTGCTTTTGGCGGAATAGGTCAAAAAGAACAACCCACTGTAGAGCAATTTGAAAATAATTTACATTCCGTTTGGCGTAAACTTGACTTAAATAAACCTATTTGGGTAGAGGATGAAAGTCACAATATTGGAAAAGTAAAAATTCCCATGCAATTCTTTAACCAAATTAGAAATTCCAAATTGTATTTTATCGAGATTCCTAAAAGTGAACGGGCAAAATTTCTGGTCACTGAATACGCTAAAAGAAATACTGAAATGCTTAAAGAATCCATTCTTCGAATTTCAAAACGTCTCGGTGACTTGAATGCTAAAAAATCTATTCAATTACTCGATGAGGAAAAATTTTATGAGGTAGCATTGATCTCTCTTCATTATTATGACAAGTTCTATTTAAAAGGAATGAAAAAACGAAATAATGAAGTGGTTCAAATTAAATTTTCATCAACTGATCATTTAAAAAATGCACTGGAAATTGAAAAAATGGCAATCATATGAAGAAAATAAAACTTACGCAATATAGCCATGGAGCAGGATGTGGTTGTAAAATATCTCCAAAAGTATTATCAACAATTTTAAAGACCAACTTAGCTCCTATCAACGATGTTAGATTACTAGTTGGAAATGACAGTCGAGATGATGCAGCGGTTTATGATATGGGAGATGGCACAGCAATTATCAGTACAACTGATTTTTTTATGCCAATTGTGGATGATCCTTTTACTTTTGGAAAAATAGCTGCTACAAACGCTATCAGTGATGTTTATGCCATGGGTGGAAAACCAATTCTGGCCATTGCTATTTTAGGCTGGCCCATAAATAAACTCTCACCCGAAATTGCACAACAAGTTTTGGAAGGTGGTCGGCAAACATGTACTGAGGCAGGAATCTCCTTAGCTGGTGGTCATAGTATTGATAGTCCTGAACCTATTTTCGGACTTGCTGTGACAGGAAGGGTAGATCTCAATCAATTAAAACGAAATGATACAGCAGAGGAAGGATGTAAACTTTATCTTACAAAACCACTGGGTATTGGAGCTTTTGCTACTGCGCAAAAACAAGGAAAACTACTGTCTGAACATGAACATATTGCACCTGAATCCATGTCGAAATTAAATAAAATTGGTTTAGAATTAGCTAATATTGAAGGAGTTAAATCCATGACTGATGTTACAGGTTTTGGATTGATAGGTCATCTTACCGAGATGTGTGAAGGGTCAAATTTGTCTGCTGAAATAGAAATGAATAAGATTCCCGTTTTCGAAGAAGTTTACCAATACATTGCACAAAAATGTATTCCCGGTGGCACCAAAACTAATTGGGAAAGTTATGGTGAAAATGTGCAGCTTAAAGATGAAAATGACAAGTGGATCCTTTGTGATCCGCAAACCAGTGGAGGTTTATTAATTGCTGTAGAAGATTCTGCCATTCCTGAAGTAGAGAATCTGTTAAACCAAAATCAAATCCAAACTGTTCCTTTTGGGAAACTTTGTAAAAGATCGAAAGTATTGATCAATGTTGTTTGATGTTTAAAGTAAGCTACGTTCTCTTTCATGAGGTAATTACTACTTGTAAATCAAATTAACCTTATAACAATTTATAGCAAAATATTTGAATCAAAAGCAAAATATCTATTTCACAAATAAACCTTAGATTTACATTTCGAAATTTATAAATTGGGCTATCTTGAGACCTTACAATCTTATCAATTAGCTACACCACAATGGGTAGCTGTTTTTTTTGCTGTGTTTTTATTAGGCATGGCAAAAGCAGGAATTAAAGGTATTGGAATAATCATTGTAGTAATATTAGCATTTGTATTTGGAGAAAAATCATCCACAGGAATTTTACTCCCTCTTTTAATTTCTGCTGACATATTAGCCGTTACATATTACAATAAGCATGCAAAATGGAGTTTTATAAAAAAACTAATACCATGGATGGTTATTGGTGTATTGGTTGGCACATGGACTGGCAATGATATTTCTGAAGATCTTTTCAAAAAAATGATGGCTATCATCATCATTGGTTCTGTAATACTCATGTTCTTCTTTGAAAATAAAAAAACTGTAAGCATCCCTAACAATATCTGGTTTGCTAGTTTTTCAGGTTTTCTGGCTGGGTTTACCACAATGATCGGAAATTTAGCCGGGCCCATTTCCAATATCTATTTTTTAGCTATGCGACTACCTAAAAATGAATTTATTGGTACGGCTGCCTGGTTATTCTTTATCATTAATGTTTTTAAATTACCATTCCATTTTTTTGTTTGGGAAACCATAAATAAAGAAACGCTTGTACTCAACTCTATCATGATACCCATCTTGATCTTTGGTTTTTTTATTGGAACAAGAATTGTAAAATTAATATCAAATATCAATTACAGAAGATTTATTTTATTTGTAACAGCCTTGGGAGGAGTAATCCTTTTGTTTAAATAGGTTGTTCATCATTATTTCTCACAAACAGCAAAATATGCAATTTTTTTATCCTTGTTTTTTATTATGTAATTTCAGCTGAATTCTCTTTCGAGGAATATCAATACTTAAAACTTTTACAATTACCTGTTGATGTAAATTCACAATTTCATTTACATCACTCACAAATTTATCTGATAAATTAGAAACATGCACCAAACCACTTTCTTTAATTCCTATATCAACAAAACATCCAAAATTGGTAATATTATTTATAATTCCTGGGAGTAATTGTTCTTCTCTTAGGTCATTGATAGTCTTAATATTTTGATTAAAAGTGAACACTTTTGCTTTCTTGCGAGGATCTAGTCCCGGTTTTTCCAGCTCTTTTATAATATCCTGTAAAGTAGGTAATCCAACAGTATTTGTAATATATTTTTGCAGATCAATCTTTTGTAAAACTGCTCCATTTCCGATAAGGTCAATAACCTTAACACCTGTATCTTTTACCATTTCATTTACAATGGCATAACTTTCAGGATGAACCGCCGAATCATCTAACGGATTCTTTGCACTTTTAATTCGTAAAAAACCTGCTCCCTGCTCAAATGCTTTTGCACCTAATCGAGCTACTTTTTTAATCTCATTTCTATTGGTAAAAGCACCATTCTCATTTCTGAATGTAATGATATTATCGGCCAATTTTGAGCCAATACCTGAAACATAACTCAACAAAGATCTGCTGGCAGTATTGATATTCACACCTATTAAATTTACACAACTTTCTACTACAGAATCCAAAGATCGTTGTAATTTGCTTTGATCTACATCGTGTTGATATTGCCCTACTCCAATAGATTTAGCATCTATTTTAACCAGTTCGGCCAAAGGATCGGCCAAACGCCTACCAATTGAAATTGCTCCACGTACCGTTACATCATAATTGGGAAACTCGTCTCTTGCAATTTTAGAAGCCGAATAAATGGAGGCTCCGGCCTCACTTACTACAAAAACCTCCACATCATGATTAAATCTGATCTTTTTTATCAATCGTTCGGTTTCTCTTGATGCAGTTCCGTTTCCTATGGCAATTGCCTCAATTTTATAGGCATCAACTAATGAATTAATTTTTCTTATTGCCCCTATGGAATCATTTTGTGGTGCATGCGGATAAATGGTTTCATTATACTCCAAACCTCCCTGAGCATTTAAGCAAACTACTTTGCACCCCGTTCTAAATCCCGGATCGATTGCCAAAACATTCTTTTCTCCAAGAGGAGCTCCCAGCAATAATTGTTTTAAATTCTTGGCAAAGACAAGTATCGCACTATCATCTGCCTTTCCCTTAGCCAGATGCAATGTTTCATTGGATAAGGACGGAAATAGCAATCGTTTATAAGCATCTTGAATTGCCATCTCAATTTGTGTAGCACATTCATTGTTACTTCTAATAATCCTGTCTTCCATTTTAGAAGTTGCTCTATCATGATCAATTTCTATTTTTACACGGATAAACCCTTCTTTTTCTGCTCTTAAAATTGCCAATAATCGGTGTGATGGACACCTATTCAAAGATTCCGACCAGTTAAAATAATCTCTGTATTTTTGTGATTTTTCTTCCTCTTGTTTTGCCTTCACAACTTTGGTATTAATCGTTGCAAAACGTTCTAACTGATATCGAATATTATTCCTAATATCTGTTCTTTCATTTATCCATTCGGCAATAATGAATCTGGCTCCTTCTAAAGCTTTTTCTACACTTATCACCTCATCATTCATATATTTTGCAGCGATATGCTCCAGATCATTTGCACGCTGACTCATAATGATTTTAGCCAAAGGTTCTAAACCATTTTTTCTTGCTGTTTCCGCTTTTGTTTTTCGCTTCTTTTTATAGGGCAGATAAATATCTTCCAGAGTGGTAAGATCATTAGTTATTAATATTTTTTGTTTTAATTCTTCTGTAAGAATAACTTGCTCTACCAAAGATTTTAAAATGGATTTTTTACGCTTTTCCAGCTCTTCAAACTGAGTTTTATACTCTACAATATCTCCTATTTGAACTTCATCCAGATTTCCGGTTCTTTCTTTTCTATAGCGAGAAATAAAAGGAATGGTACAATCTTCGTTTATTAATTGAATTGTATTTTCAATTCCCTTTACAGGAAGACTTGTTTTGGATTGAATAAATTGAATGAGTTGCATTGCTCTGTTTTAAAACACTCAGGGGGTGAATATTTCCTCAACGGTTAAATTCACCTCCTGAATAATAATTACGTTATTTATTTAAAATCATCAGATGATTGATCCATTTGCAATATTGGTTTTAACTCACTTGCTCCCCATTATTAACACCTTCTTTTTCAGGCTCAATAAAAGTTAATTTACCATCGGTAGTTTCACTCATTAAGATCATTCCCTGACTTTCAACACCTCTCAGCTTTCTCGGCGCAAGATTAATTAGAACAGATACTCTTTGTCCGATAATATCTTCCGCTTTAAAGCTTTCAGCAATACCACTAACGATTGTACGAACATCCATACCAACATCAACTTTTAATTTTAAAAGTTTTTTTGTCTTTGGAATTTTTTCAGCTTCCAAAATAGTTCCAATTCTTATATCCAGTTTTGTAAAATCATCAAATTCAATGGTTTCTTTTTGTGGTTCTACTACCACAACTTCATTGGCCTTTTTAGTTGCTTCCAGTTTATCTATTTGTTTTTGTACTTCGGCATCTTCAATTTTTGCAAAAAGGAGTTCCGGTTTACCAATTTGATGACCGGAAGGAATTAATTCATTGTTGGATGCTACAATACTCCATTCAGTAACGTCTTTGCGAGACTCATTTTTTTGAGTTGCTGAAATCTCATTGGAAATAGAGATAACCACGTCGTTCGTTCCTCTCTCCTCGTTAAGACGTAGGATACCTTTAAGTTTCGTTGAAGTAAATGGTAAAAATGGTTCACATAAAACAGACAATCCAGCTGAAATTTGTAAAGCAACGTTCATGATGGTTT
>JAUVCP010000130.1 GCA_030590765.1 Flavobacteriaceae bacterium
ATATCCCTACAAATGTTATATCCATTACTGATGGACAAATATTCTTAGATTCCAATTTATTTAACTCTGGTATTAGACCTGCTATTGATGTAGGAATCTCTGTATCAAGGGTAGGTGGTAATGCACAAATAAAATCTATGAAGAAAGTAGCAGGTACTTTGAAATTAGATCAAGCTCAATATAGAGAATTAGAAGCTTTTTCAAAATTTGGTTCTGATTTGGATGCAGCGACTTTAAGTGTAATTGAAAAAGGTAAACGTAATGTAGAGATCTTAAAACAAGCTCAAAATGATCCTTTTAAAGTGGAAGATCAGGTTGCGATTATCTATGCAGGTTCTAAAAATCTTTTAAAAGATGTACCGGTTGACAAAATAAAAGAATTTGAAATTGAATTTTTAGATTTCTTAAAAAATAAGCATCAGGATACATTACAAGATTTAAAATCAGGTAAATTAACGGATACTGCTATTGCTACTATTGAACAGGTTGCAAAAGATTTATCAACGAAATATAATTTATAATTAAATTCCTCTATTAGGAGAGTTTGGGTTAGGCTTATGGCAAATTTAAAAGAAATACGTAACAGAATTTCCTCCATTGGATCAACCATGCAAATTACCAGTGCCATGAAAATGGTATCGGCTGCTAAGTTGAAAAAAGCACAGGACGCAATTACGCATATGCGCCCTTTTTCAAATAAATTGACGGAACTGTTACAAAACTTAAGTGCTACTTTAGATGCTGATGATGGAGGTGTTTATACACAGCAAAGAATTGTAAAAAAAGTATTACTTGTTGCAATTACTTCTAATCGTGGATTATGTGGAGGATTTAACTCTTCTATTATTAAAGAAGTTAAACATATTGCTGCCACTAAATACATAGGAAAAGAAGTTAGCGTATTAACAATTGGTAAAAAAGGTAATGATATTTTAAGTAAAGAATTTGATATCTATGCAGACAAAGGTGAGGTTTTTGATGATCTAAACTTTGTAAATGTTGCTCAAATTGCAGAAGATCTGATGGATCAGTTTGTTAATAACAAGTATGACATTATTGAAATTGTATACAACCGTTTTAAAAATGCTGCAACTCAAATCATTACAGAAGAACAATTCTTACCAATTTTACCACCAGATACAGAAGATCTTAAAACACCTGATTATATTTTTGAACCTTCCAAAAGAGAAATTGTTGAAGGCTTGATTCCTAAATCTTTAAAAACACAACTTTTTAAAGCGATCAGAGATTCATATGCATCTGAACATGGTGCCCGTATGACAGCAATGCATAAAGCAACAGACAATGCTACCGAATTGAGAGATGAATTGTTATTGATCTATAACAAAGCAAGACAAGCAGCAATTACAAACGAAATTTTAGAAATTGTTGGAGGAGCTGAGGCATTAAAAGGATAATTCGACGTAACAAAGTGGAGTCAAATTATTCAAGAGGAGCTGAGGCATTAAAAGGATAATTAGACATAGTGAAACGAAGTCAAATTAACAAAAATCTGAGGCGCCGAAAGAATAATAAAATCATTATTTTATATTATAAAAAAACTCCAAAGTTTCCAACTTTGGAGTTTTTTTATGGGTATTAGTTTATACCTTAAACTACATTTACAGGCTTACCTTTTAAAAACTCCTCTAAATTAACAACAGCAATATTCATTAGTCGTTCCCTTGCTTCTTTTGGTGCCCATGCAATATGAGGAGTAATGATGCAGTTTTTGGCTTGTAATAAAGGATTGGATGCTTTGATTGGCTCAAAGGAAACAACATCAACTCCTGCACCTGCTACTTTACCCGAATTTAAGGCATCTTTCAGATCTTCTTCTACAATTAATGGTCCACGTGATGTATTAATGATCATCACTCCATCTTTCATTTTTTTAATGCTGTTCTTGTTAATAATTCCTTCTGTTTTTTCCGTTAAGGGACAATGTAAACTTATGATATCCGAATCAGATAAAAGCTCGTCCAAATTAGAATTCTTAAAGCTTTCTGATTCAAGTTCAGGATTTTTTCGATTGCTAAAAACCCTCACTTTCATACCAAAAGCCTGTGCAATTTTTACTGTTGCCTGACCTATTCTTCCAAATCCAATAATACCAATAGTTTTACCATTGAGTTCAATTAACGGAGTTTTTGTAAAAGAAAAATCTATTGAATTTACCCATTCTCCATCATTAACAGCTGCACTATGAATTCCTACCTGATTTGTCAATTCCAAAATCAATGCAAATGTAAATTGAGCAACAGCATCCGTACTATAAGCCGGTACATTTGTAACTGTAATTCCTAAATCATTAGCCGTTGCTATATCAACAACATTATAACCTGTAGCTAAAACTCCAATATATTTAACATTGGAGACTCTCTCTAAAACCTCTTTGTTTATAATTGTTTTATTCGTAAAAATTATTTCAGCATCTCCAATTGCATTTATAACTTTTTTAGAATTGTTAACTGTACGATCCAGTACTTTTAGATCTCCTAATTTCTCCAATCCTTTCCAACTTAGATCACCGGGGTTTAGTGTATAACCATCAAGAATAACTATTTTCATTTCTATAAGTAATTTTTATAATCTATTTTTTCAAAAGTAGTATTATTAAGTCTATGAATCAAATGTATTAATAATGATGTTTTTAGTTCATTTATCTCAAAAATAATATTTAAAAAATAATACCAAATTTTGAATTCAAGTTGAAAATGCAACATTTTGATTAAACAATAATTTATCCAATTAATAACTTTTCTACATGTAATATCAGTATTCCTTATTTTACAGGCACCATAAAAGTTTCTTTCGCATTTGGGTCATTCGAATTATAATCAGATTCCATAATTTGAAAATGCGGACGCTCATCCAATTGATACTTAGATCTGGGTAACCACTCTTCAAAAATATAACGGGAAAATTTTAAAGCATCTTTTGCCATTCCATAATAGGTAAAAACAGAGTATTTTCCTTCCGGAATTATTAGTATACTCATACCGTGAGGAATATTAGAAAAATCCTTTACCTCAGCAGATGCCCAGTTATCAAATAATGTTGCCGGAGTAAATTTTTCCAACTTAAGTTGAGAATTATAAATCTGCACACTAAGAAGATTCTCATTACTACGATACTTGATCTCTTTAAGTCGTGGCATAAACTTTTGCCAAAGCCAACTATTCTTGTTCTCATTCAAAGATGCACGAATTTTATATCCCACAAGTTTCATTTGAGAGATTTGTATAATTTCAGGAATCGAACCGGATATTTTCAATTTGCACTTATTTTACCAGAAATCAATATATTTCCACTTATTTCAAAGGCTCTAAAACCAACTTATCCTCACTTTTCATGATCTCCTCCTTATTTAACAACATCTTTACAAATTCGCCTTTTAAATACTTTTGCGCCTGATCTTTATAATGTTTGCTAAATACATTCCCTGACTGCCCTGTTGGAAGAATAGCAATGCTGTTTTCAACATCACTAAAATCAATAATACGTCGGGTTGAAGGACCATGCCCAACTTCATATAAACCACTTTTATTGATTTTAAAACCCTGATTATTCAATACTTCATTGGTTCCGTCCGTAACAAACGGACCTACATTGAAAAAACTTCTCAATGAACCCACTTTATCAAAAACATGCTTATGTGTAACGCTAATAGCTTTGTTCCATGTCCAGTCTTCCACATCATTACCAAACTGATCCTCTAAAGTACTGATAGATTCATGAAAAGATTTTGTAAAAATTTCATGTCTGTCTTCTTTGATATTTTTTGTTGTAATATCATCCCACCAAACAGATTTTCTACTATTGATCTGTTTGGCTATCTGTCGTTTATAAATATGCGTTGCTAAAAATTGATCTAAACCCTCCGTACCCAATTCATCAACAAAAGTATTTTCAATAAACATCCATAAAAATTTAGTGTAAATCGTTGGAGCAATTTCATTTTCTCTAAAATCACCCTTCCATTTTTCTAATATTTGGATCGCTTTTTTTTCATTATCAGATAAATTAACTTTAGATAGGTCTTTTATAATAATAGGTATTAAATCTGGTATAACAGATGATTGGACATCGTTGATCATCACTTCCATATCCTTTTTTGTAAAATCGTTCTTAGGTTCTAAAAGATCAACAATTCTTTTTGCTCTGTCCTCTGATAAATAATAACCTGGATATAAACGACCTTCAATCTTACCAGGTTGATTATTTGCAGAATAAACATAATTCCATTTCGGGTTTATGGCCTGTGGATTTTGAGAAAAATCTAAATATTCTAATTGATCATTCTCTTTTATTGAACCATCTAGAATAAATTTTGGATTGGCATTACCCACTCGTGTATATAATTTCGCTGATGCAAACCAGGCAATATTATCCTTGGCATCGCCATACATAAGATTCAATCCTGGTGCAATAATTTTTGCTGCTCCCTTTTTAAAATCGGAAAGTGACTTGGCGTGTGATATTTCATAGGATGCCTCTAACATTTCATTATCCAGTTTCGTATAGATCCAATCCATGGCAATATTTTTATCCGTTTCAATGGCATCGATGAAATCATTCATTATCGGACCATGCTCGCCTG
Source organism: Flavobacteriaceae bacterium (assembly GCA_030590765.1). Lineage (GTDB taxonomy): Bacteria > Bacteroidota > Bacteroidia > Flavobacteriales > Flavobacteriaceae > Lutimonas. Next base: position 4,604 of record JAUVCP010000130.1, read on the forward strand.
TCTTTACCTCAATTACCACATCATCTGCATCTTTTACTATTATTATTTCTTTACGAATATCAAATGTTTGCGTGTCAGATTCTTCGTAAAAATCAATATCATCATTCTCAAACATGGTCATGCCAAATGCAAATTCATGGTTATGCCCCAATAAAGGAAAAGGTGTAAGTGCAAGATTAAATCCGTAAATTTCAAAATCTGGTGTAACAATATGTGATTGATACCATACAGCCGGTTGTGAAAACCCTATATGTGGATCATTGGCAAAAATTACTTTTTTATTTTTAGTTTTTTTTGCTCCTACCACCCAACTATTACTTCCAATAAACGGTGGCACTATTGAATTATCCATTATTTTATTTACTGACCCAGAAATATTACTTGCAACTTTTTGTTTGCGATTACTATTTTTTATTATCTCTGTTTTCGGGTTGATGCCTATTGCGAGGTCATTGAGATAAACATCACCAAATTTATTCTTTAGATTTGTTAAAAAAGGATCCGTTTTATGTGCCTGAGCAAACCCAAAGCTCATATACCCAAAGACATTATAAATATCTTTGATCGTATACTTTTCTTTTTCAATTCCTATCAACCTGAATTCAATGGGAGTTGAACCTTTTTCAATAAACTGATTGACACCATCAAGATATGCATTGGTTAAAATATAAGGCTGCCCACTTGTATCCAATTTACGGATAACTTTTTCAGATGCTCTTTCAATTCCAATTCCTCTAAAAAATTTATCCGTATCCACCATATCTTCACCAAACAATTCTGATAATCTTCCTGCTGCAATTCGTCTGACAAGTTCCATTTGCCATAGCCTGTCCTGTGCGTGAACATAGCCTAATGCAACATAAGCATCGTGTTGATTATTTGCATAGATATGAGGCACCCCAAATTCATCAAAATACACATTTACTTTCTGCTCAAGATTGTTTAATTGCAGATCACCACTGTAAACAGGCTTATTTTTTTGCTTAAAGAACCATCCTCCCAACAAAATCAACACTATAAGAACAAGTAAAAATTTAATTATTTTCTTTAACATAAAACTGTATATCTTTAATCCATCATAAATTTAACATGGTAAATATACATAAACTACATGGGAAAATATATACAAAAAAAACCTCCATTAAATGGAGGTTTAAAAAATAATTTTTTAATTAGTAGATGTTAAAATTCTATTTCACCTTTACGTATTGGAACGGTTTGTAAAGTAAAATCTTTACCTCCCCACAAATTTCCTTCATCATCTATTTTACTATAGTCATAAGCCCAACGATGTACTTCTGGAATTTCACCTGGCCAGTTCCCATGAATATGCTCTACAGGGGTTGTCCATTCCAGGGTATTTCCTTTCCATGGATTTTGAACTGCTTTTTGCCCTTTTTTGATGCTAAAGAAAAAGTTAGCTAAAAATATCAATTGAGCAAGACCTCCAACAATGGCAAATGCTGTAATCAACTGATTAATTTGCAATAGATCATCAAATATCGGAAAGGCAGAGTTACTGTAATATCTACGTGGAAGACCTGCTAAACCAATAAAATGCATTGGAAAGAAAACTCCATAAGCTGAAATTGCTGTAATCCAGAAATGTAAATAGCCCATATCTTTACTCATCATTCTTCCGTACATTTTTGGAAACCAGTGGTAGACTCCTGCAAACATTCCGAACAAGGCAGAAATACCCATTACTAGATGAAAGTGAGCAACCACGAACATGGTATCATGAACATTTATATCCAGGGCGCTATCACCTAAGATCAATCCAGTTAAGCCTCCAGTAATAAAAGTAGAAACCATTCCTATAGAAAACAGCATCGCAGGATTTAATTGCAAATTACCTTTCCATAATGTAGTAATATAATTAAATGCTTTTACGGCAGATGGAATCGCAATCAATAAGGTTGTAAATGTAAATAC
>JAUVCP010000230.1 GCA_030590765.1 Flavobacteriaceae bacterium
AAACCAGTTAAACTTATTAATGTGATTGCGATGATTAAAATTGTATTTTTCATTTTTATTATTTTATTTATTAGTAATTGAATTTTATTCTTTTCCTTTTAACTGTTTGAAATAGTAATATCAGAAGTTATTACAAAGTCTTTGGTATAAACCTTTAAAGTATAGGTACCTTCTTCTAATTTTGTTTTATCAATTTCACACATTTTACCACTGTTATCTGATCTGTGAATCATTTCGTGAGTTCCAGTTTCCAAGATCTCATATTTATAAAAATTATCTGCAGATGATAATTTTAGTACATTTGTATTTGAATTTTCTACTATGGCAATGGCTTCTTCTCCGTTAGGATATGTAGTTACATATTTTGTGACCTTAGCTGGATTGGCAGAACTATTAGATTGTGCATAACCTGTTAAACTTATTAATGTGATTGCGATGATTAAAATTGTATTTTTCATAATATTTATTTTTAAATTTTAGATTTATTTTTTACTTTAGGGAAGATAACTTTTACTTAATTACTACTGATTAGGCAGTTGCCCTCTCATATCCATTAGTTATAGGATCAAAATCGTAATTTAAAGTATAGTCATCATATGCAACACCATCTTCATAAGTGAAAGCTTCCTGATTTAATTTAAAATCATATTTTGATGTTGTGATGGTATTGTGTACCAGTTCGTGGTTGTTATATTTGATACCAGCAGATCTATTAAAATCATTTGTATTGATCAAAGTCTTTTCAATAGTAACAACCTCCTTGTGATCGTTAAGTTTGATAATGATACTGTTTTCTTCCTGAAAAGAATCAATTGAATTTTTTGAACTCTCGGTTTGTTGTGCCATTCCTATTAACCCAACAAAACTTAAACATAATACTAAAGTTATCTTTTTCATAATTGAAATTTTTAAGTTATAAAATTGAACTCTAAATGAATTCTATACTTGTTAGGAAATTGTTAAAATTGGTAAGTAAACAATAAATTTAAAAATATGTAGTTATAGTATTTCAGATAATTAAAATTAAGATCATATTTTCCGGAAAGGATCTTATTCTAATTAAAAACTAGATCATATTAAAAACTTATAAAATTTAAGAACTAAAAATTGTTAAAGAAATAAACCGGTATTGTTATTTCCGATTTACACTTCAAATGTAAGCACGAAATACAATATAAAACAATAGTAAAAAGTGGGAGATTCAAAAATACCCATTTATGGTGAGGTCTTTAATACCTAAGTTTAACCCTTCGTTTATAAACCATATACTTCTGATTAGCAGCTTTATATACATATATTTTTTGGAATGATTAGGAATAAAAAAAATAGAATATCTTTTATTTTTTTTTAATTTAATGATTATTATACTTTAGTATAGTGGAAATGGGTAATATGAAATTAACCAAAAAAGTGTATAGATATTGCAATTTATAGTGAATAATGAAAATTGTTCATTAGAGGTTATTATATATTCTTTTGAATAATTTCAATGATTATGGGTTATAAAAACAAAAAAAGACTTGAAAAATCAAGTCTTTTTTTTATGTAATTAGTGTAATTATTATCCAAGAACTTCCTGAACTTTATCAGCGGCTTCTTTAAATTCAACTACCGAAATAACGTCCAGACCACTGGCATCAATCAAATCTTTTGCTTCTTTAGCATTTGTACCCTGCAATCTAACTATGATAGGTATTTTAACCGCATCTCCTGCATTTGCCATATTTGTATAAGCATCAACAATACCTTGTGCTACTCGGTCACATCGTACAATACCACCAAATATATTTACCAAAATAGCTTTTACATTGGGATCTTTTAAAATAATTCTAAACCCTGCTTCTACTCTTTCTGCATCAGCAGTACCACCCACATCAAGGAAGTTAGCAGGTTCTCCACCCGATTGTTTGATCAAATCCATGGTACTCATTGCCAAACCGGCACCATTTACCATACAACCAACATTTCCATCCAGATCAACATAATTCAATCCTACTGCATTTGCTTCTACTTCTATTGGGTTTTCTTCACGAAGATCACGTAAATTGATATAATTTTTATGACGGAACAAAGCATTGTTGTCTAAAGTAACCTTAGAATCAACAGCCAGAATATTTTCATCAGAAGTCTTTAAAACCGGATTAATCTCAAATAATGAAGCATCTGACCCAATATATGCCTGATATAAAGAAGTAACAAATCTTGTCATTTCTTTAAAAGCCTTACCAGATAAACCCAAATTAAATGCAACTTTTCGTGCTTGAAATGGCAAAATTCCGGTAGTAGGATCAATTTCTTCTGTAAAGATCAAATGAGGTGTTTTATCAGCAACTGATTCAATATCCATACCTCCTTCAGTTGAATACATGATCATATTTCTACCGGTTGCACGGTTCAATAAAACAGACATATAGTATTCATCTGGTTCAAATTCACCTGGATAATAAACATCTTCGGTAATTAAAACCTGATTTACTCTTTTACCTTCAGCGGAAGTTTGAGGAGTTTTCAACATCATTCCTATAATGTCTTTTGAAATACTTTCTACTTCTGCTAAACTCTTGGCTAGTTTTACTCCTCCACCTTTACCTCTGCCTCCAGCATGAATTTGAGCTTTTATGACCCACCATCCTGTACCTGTTTCAGCGGCTAATTGTTTTGCTGCATCAACAGCTTTTTTATGATTATCGGCAACAATACCTCTTTGTATTTTTACACCAAAACTACTTAATAATTCTTTCCCTTGATATTCGTGTAAATTCATTACTTATTTTTTTTGATTAACTCATTACAAAAGTAAGTATTTAATTGAGAAACAAAAATGACTCTTTCTATTTTTTTGCACAATTAAACAATTGTTACAAAGAAAGAAATTGATCTTTTTTAAATACAGTTTAACATTATTTTGGGAGATTAATTATTATACTTTTATGAATTTAGTAAGTTAATATTACAAACTCAAATATTTCTTAATGAAGTTATTTATTTTCCTCATTTTCTTCCTTTCACTTAGCAACATTGACCTTTTAGCTCAAGATAAAACCAGAATAATAAAAGAATTAAAAGCTACAAGAATTAATGAAGCTCCAAAAATTGATGGTAAACTTGACGATATAGCATGGAAAAATGCAAATATTGCAAATAGTTTTGTTATGTATGATCCTGGTGACAGAGATCCGGAACCAAAAGATCAAAAAACTCAAGTCAAAGTACTATATGATGATAATGCCATTTATATTGCCGGTTATATGTTTGATGCTAATCCTGAAAACATTCGAAAACAATTGACTGAAAGAGATAATTTTGGAACTTCAGATGTTTTTGGATTAACCATTAATCCTAATAATGACGGGCAAAATGAATTTATGTTTTTGGTTACCGCTGCAGGAGTTCAAATTGATGCTCAAATATCTCCTACCAATGAAGATGATTTTAGCTGGAATGAAGTATGGTACAGTAAAATTAGTTTTGATAAAAAAGGCTGGTATGTAGAAATGAAATTACCTTATTCCGCTTTGCGATTTTCAAAAGAAGATAAATATATCTGGGGAGTCAATTTTTGGAGAAATATTGAAAGTAAAAGTGAACTGTATACATGGAATCCTATTGATAAATCAACTGGTACAACAGCGCAATATACAGGGATTTTGACAGGTATTGAAAACATTAAACCTCCGATAAGGCTAAGTTTATCTCCTTTTGCCTCTTTCATTTATGGAAATTATGACGGTGTTTCTGATACTAATTTTTCTTTTGGTTTGGATGTAAAATATGGAATTTCAGATAATTTTACTTTAATTGCTACTTTAGTACCTGATTTTTCTCAGGCAGGTTTTGATGATATTACGCTTAACCTTGGCCCTTTTGAGCAACAGTTTGCCGAACAAAGACAATTTTTTATTGAAGGGGCCGATCTTTTAAATAAAGGTGATCTGTTCTTTTCCAGAAGGATTGGTAACCGGCCTGTGGGCCATTCTGAGCTAGAAGATGGTGATGGTTTAATTGAAAATGAAGAAATACTAAACAGTCCTACAGAAGTAGATGTGATCAATGCCATAAAGGTAACAGGAAGAACTAAAAAGGGACTTGGTATTGCAGTTTTAAATGCCATCACAAAAGAAACCAAAGCAACAATTCGAGATACATTATCCGATACTAAAAGATCAATTGTAACAGAACCTCTGGCCAATTACAATGTATTGGTCATTGATCAGGAATTCAATAAGAATTCTTCCATTGGTTTTGTAAACACCAATGTTTTAAGAGAAGGGTATTTTAGAGATGCTAATGTAAGTTCACTCGTATATAATCTAGCAAACAAACAAAATTCATACAAAATAAGTGGTGATATTAGTAGTAGTACGGTTAGAGAAAATGCGGAAAACACCACAGGCTTTGCTTCAAATTTAAGATTTAGTAAGACCAAAGGTAATGTGCGTTTTAATATAAGTCATAGTTTGGTTGATGCTAAATACGATAAAAATGACTTGGGATTTCAAAGAAGAAATAACTATAATAATATCTATGCAAGAGCAGATTATAGAATCTTTAAACCAACCAAACATTTTAATAATTTAAGGATTGGATTATTTACCGGATATTTTAGAAGATTTTCACCAAGTGTTTATACTGGAAATTATGTAAAATTATTTAGCCCAAAATTTATAAAACTTTTTTTGACCTATTCAGTTCTCCCCGAATTATTATAGTTGAATTGAATCGGGAATCTTAGCAGAATTACCAATTATTAATGTGCTTCCTGCCAACCTGTAAGAATGCTTTTA
>JAUVCP010000124.1 GCA_030590765.1 Flavobacteriaceae bacterium
TTGCTTTTGTAAAAGCAAGTTTAGAAAATAAGAAATAAAAAATGCCTTCTTAAAAGGAAGGCATTTTTTGTTGATATTATTGGTTTGAATTACATTCCTATCAAACTCATAGCTTGTTTCAAAATTTCAGGATTACTAGAAATCCAACCCATAACTTTTTTAGTTAAATCAGGATTTTTTAATACATATTCCATCACTTTCGCTTTTGCTCCTGAATTTGATTTTAATAAATCTGTGATTTGAGATTTTGTTGCACTATCATTTTTTAAGAAATCAATTGCTTTACTTTGTAAATCATCATTTTTTAATAACTGATCTTTTACTTTGTTTTGTACATCATCTGTTTTAAATAATGTTTGTAAACTAGAAATATCATCTGTTCCTACAGAAGGCGCTTCTAATTTTGATGTTGAACTAGGCATCTTTATTTGAGCCATAACAGTTGATGTATTAAGGCTTCCAAAAGCAACAACAAGAATTAATATTAGTTTTTTCATGAAAATATCTTTTTAATTAATAAAAAGAGAAAATACATTAAATAAAATAGTTTCAAATATAAATTTGATTAATTTTAAACAAAAAAGAGACCAAAATTTGGTCTCTTTTTTCTACAAACTATATTTTAATAAATTAATCATGGTCATGACCATCATGATTTTCTTCTTCAGTTTCTTCTGATTTATTACCATCATCATCTTTAGAAATTTCTACTTTCTTTAGATCCATTTTACATTTCGGGCATTTACCTTCTTCATGATAAACCTTATCGCCTTCACATTTCATCGGGCACTGGTAATCATTCATTGCCAATGCATCTTTGGTTTTTTCAATACCTTCATCAATGGCTTCCCCTACTTCTTCAGCTCCTTTTTCAACTTCTTTAGCAACTTTTTTGGCATCCTTTTCAATTTCTGTACTAATTTCTTTTACATCTTTTTCTGCACCTTTTTTAGTGTTTTCGCAAGAGGTAAATACCATACCTATAGCAAGAAATAATGCTAATGCGATCGTGATTTTTTTCATTATTGATTCTAATTTAGATTATATTAATTTTAAATATCAAGGTTTAAACATTCGATATCTTTATTATAAGGTCGTAAATATATAAAGTTCCTGACAAGTACCAAAAAATAATTGAGTTTACACATTTTTATTCTTTTATCATCACTTTAATCCCTTTGAAATAAAGTATATAAATATTCTCTTTTATCTCCGGAGGGCATGGTATATATAAAGTCAAAACTTTCCTTCAACGAAAAATCAAATCCAAGTTTTTCAGACAGCATTTTTTCATTATAGCGAAATACCGGCAATCCACTACATTTTTCTGCACCATTTAAATTAAAAACCGCAATAATCACAAAGCCATTTTGTTTAACCAGTTTTTTTAATAATAAAAAATATTTATCCTGTTCTTTTTGATCATTAAAAAAATGTAATACAGCTCTGTCATGCCACAGATCTACAGGTTCTAATTTGTTCAATTCATTTGGGTTCATCAAATCATCTATGATCCAATCTAACTTATTACTTTGCTCTTCCAATCTAGTTTTTAATTCTTCAAAAGATTTATCACTAATATCAATGGCTATAATATTTTTGTTACCCTTCTTTAACAATTCATCGATTAAAGTGGTTGCTCCTACTCCCACATTCAATAATCTTGCATTTGAATTAAAATAGCACTTCTCTATCAACTGGAGAGAAGGCTCGGGAAAATCCTCATACCAGCCAAGTTTTTCAACGATCGTTTTCTCATAAGCACGATCCCAATGAACTTTTAGATCTTTCTTAGGAGAATCGTCTTCATTAGAACAACAAGAACTTTTTGCATTAATATCACAAGAATTTTTTTTGATACTTTTCATTAATTTTTCAATTAAAAAATATTTTGTAAGATAACAATTAATCTAAAAAGTTTTCTTTACCTCTCCACACTTAAGCATACTTACTCCAAAAAATGGATTTGCTATTTCTTTATCATAACTCAACCAAAAGCCCCCCTTATTATCATCTGCCATTGGACAAAATTCCAGATAAACTGTTTTGCTTTCTGGTGTAATAATTCCTAACATATCTACTACATCTGAAAGATTCTTTCCTAATAAACCAAATGCTTTTCGTTGCTCTTTAATATTGGTATTAATTTGAATCATATTCACATTTTTGTTGATGCTTTTTAAAGCTTTCATCCATACAATATGTGCATCACCTAATAATAAAAGCATATCTACTTCTGAAATTATTTGTTTTAACTGAACTGTTTGACTTTGGGCTTTTACAGCATTACTTTGTGTTAATGCATCTTTTAAAATTATATACGAATCAACTACATTACCTAATTGTTTTTTGAATTTTGGGTCTATTTTTGTATTATCGATCATAATCATTCCACTCATGTCATCCTCATCTCCTTTTTTTATATTCTCATCATTTTTATCATCATCACCCATCTCCATTCCGGTATGACCACCTGTGCTTACTTTTCCACCTTCCGGGTTCATCATACTTCTCTGCCCCAATAACTGAGCCGATGCATCTATCCTAAATACACCATTTGTTGCAACTTCTTCTCCATCTTTCAAACCTTTTTCAACAATATAGAATTCTCCCAAATCTGATCCTAAGATCACTTCTCTGTAAACAAATGAAATCGTATTCTTATGCGGAACTTTAACATAAACTACTGCTCGTTTTCCTGTCCAAAGTACAGCCGATTTTGGAATGATCAATGCATCTTTGGTATCCTTCATATTTGCTTTTATAATTCCGTTGACAAACATTTCGGGAAGTAGTTTGTGATTCTTATTATTCACTTCTACACGCACTTTTGCTACACGAGTTTTCTGCGTTACAAATGGGTCTATATAGGTGACTTTTCCTTTGAATTCTTTGCCCGGCACAGCCTGAACAGTGAAATTTGCCCAATCTCCTTTATGGATCCAGGAAATATCAGCTTCATACACATCAAACATTACCCAAATTTTGTCAATATTTGCAATATCAAATAATTTCATTCCTTCCATTACATGGTCACCTAATTCTACATTTCGCTTCATCACATAACCTGAATAATCTGATAGTATGTCTATTTGTTCCTGAACTTTACCCGACTTTATTATAGCATCAATTTGTTTATCTGTAAGTTTCCAAAGTTTTAATTTATTTTTAGAAGCTTTAAACAATTGTGGATATATATCTTTTGATTTCATTGCTTCAAAAAGTTCTTTTTGAGCCGAGATCAATTCCGGTGAATACAATCGAATAATTTTTTGACCCATTCTTACCTTTTCACCTGTAAAATTGATATAGAGTCTTTCTATTCTACCTGGTATGTGAGAAACCTGAGAGTACAATCTTCTTTCATCAGACTTAATTGCGCCTAACAATCTGATCTCTTTTTTTGCATTAGATCTTACCACCTTAGAACTTTGAATATTTGCTAATTGAATAGCTTCCTCACTCAGTACAATTTCATTACTGGTAATTTTTTCATCTGAATCTTTACTCTTGTCAAGTGGAATTAATTCCATTCCACAAATCGGGCAATTGCCTGGTTTTTCCATCTTGATTTGTGGATGCATGGAACAAGACCATAATTGTGTTACCGGATCCTGCACATAGTTGTGTTCATCTTCCCTATGAGAAGTTCCTTTATCATCACCCGAAGTAATTTTTCCAATGATAATCCCCAGCATCAAGATACCTGCTGCGATGATGTAATTTTTATATTTTTTCATTTTATAATTGTTTATTCTTTAATTTTTTACACACCCCTAACCCCTCTCTAGAGGAGAAGACATAGCGTTAATTACCCAACATATAATTGATAAATGCTATTGCTGCATTTTTATCAGTAATGGCTTTTTGTTCTGCTAATTTATAGGACAACAATTGTCTTTCAATTCTTAAAACTTCTTCAAAATCTTTTGAATTTGTTGAGTAAGATGTAATTAAAACATCTAATACCTGCTTTGCAATATCTGATTGTTTTTTATTAAGATCTATCCTTCTTTCACTATCACTAAAATCTTTATACGTATTTTCGAAAACAGTAATCAAAGTATTTCGTTTATCTTCTTTCTTTGAAATTTCAGCAGACTGTAAATGTTTTGCTTCTTCGATCATTGCCTTATATTTTCTGCGATAAATTGGAATCGTAACTCCTATAGAAGGAAATAATAAAGCATCATTACCATTATTAGGATCAGTTGAATTAGGATTTTTACCAACAATAATGTAATTAACACCAATATTGAATTTTGGCAGTCCGTCTAATTTTGCAGCCCTCTCCTGATTTACAAAAGCATTCAGCTTATGCTCTATACTTTTAACTTCATGATTGTTATTGTATATGGAATCTAATAAGGTTAAATTCTCATTAGGAAGTTCGTCTTGCCATAGTTCAGTTGGTATATTTACTAATTCATAAGACCCTCTATTCAGTAAATTATTAAATTTTGTCAGAAATACTTTTTTAGAATCTATAAAAAGTGCCAATTGATTCTCGAGATCATTCAATTCTAACTCAACCCTTAATTCATCTACAATAGAAGCAGATCCATTTTCAATTTTAACCAAAGATAAATTTTTAAAAATTCTTAAGATCTCCATATTTTCTTTTGTGATATGGATGGCTTTCTCGGTAAAATAGTAATTGTAATAAGCCGTTTTTACTTCAAAAAATAAATTTGATTTACTATTCTCAAAAATCTCATATTTTGCTTTAGCCATTTCAGTAGCAACATTTTCTTTTGATCGCAACAATCCAAACCATGGAAAAGCCTGTTTTAAACCAAGTGTTGCTTTTTGTGGACCTAATCTTGTTTCCACCGGATTGATAAAATATCCGAAAGCAAATTGGGGATCAGGTAGAGTGCCCACCTGAGGTACTTTTTCCAATGCTGCCATATAATCATTAAATTTTGCTTTTAATCCAGGGTTATTCTCTGCAGCAATTTTTAAATAAGCATTTAAACTTTCTTTAGTATCCTGTGACATTCCAGTAAGGGTGGATATTAAAAAGAAGCTTAGTATTATAATTTTATTTTTCATTATTTATCTTTTTTAGCTATTACATAAAAGCTCTCAGAGCTACACTGAGAAATAATTTTAAATTTTAAATCATTAATTTTTTATTTGTTTTTCTTTCCACATGCTGTATAAAACAGGTACTACAAACATGGTCATTACCTGTAACAGCATACCTCCAAAAGACGGAATTGCCATTGGAATTACAACATCGGCTCCTTTTCCTGTTGCGGTCAACACCGGAATTAAGGCAATAATTGCGGTAGCTGCAGTCATCATAGCTGGGCGAACTCTTTTAGAACCGGCATGTAAAACCGATGTACGAACTTCTTTTACTGTTTTTGGTTTTTCTTTATCAAAAACCTGTGTCAAATAGGTCCCCATAATTACACCATCATCTGTAGCAATTCCGAAAAGGGCTATAAATCCTACCCAAACGGCAACACTCAGGTTTATTGTGTGTAACTGAAACAGATCACGCATATGCACACCTGCCATACTAAAGTTTAAGAACCAATCCTGACCATACAACCATATCATAATAAATCCTCCTGAAAAGGCGACAAATATTCCGGTAAACACCATTAAGGATGGTGCAAAATCTTTGAACTGAAAATAAAGTATCAAAAAGATCAATATCAATGAGATTGGTACAACGATCATCAATCGTTTGGATGCACGGATCTGATTTTCATAATTTCCAGTAAACTTATAAGTCACTCCATCAGGTAATTTAAATTCACCTGAATCTAATTTTTGCTGTATCAAATCTTGTGCTTCTTCCACTACATTGGTTTCGGCATTTCCATCTTTCATATCAAAGATCACATAAGAAGTTAAAAAAGTATCTTCACTTTTTATCATTTGTGGCCCACGTACATAATCAACAAATGCCAACTCACTAAGTGGAACCTGAACTCCGGAAGGAGTAGGAATCAAGATCCTTTTAATATCATCCGGATTATCTCTGTATTCTCTTGCATAGCGAACTCTCACAGGAAAACGTTCTCTTCCTTCAACCGTTGATGTTAATTTTTTTCCACCAATTGCAACTGATAATTGATCCTGCATATCTTTTACGGTCATACCATAACGCGACATGTTTTGTCGATTTAATTTGATCTCTAAATAAGGTTTCCCAACAACTCTATCAGCAAAAACTGTACTGGGTTCTACACTTGGCACCTCTTTTAGAATTTTTTCAAGCTCATACCCGGTTTTTTCAATAATCTCTAAAGTCGGACCAAACACTTTTATCCCCATTGGTGCACGCATGCCCGTTGAAAGCATGATCAAACGCGTTTGAATAGGTTGCAATTTTGGCGCTGATGTAAGTCCGGGAAATTTCGAGTGCTTTAAAATTTCTTTCCAGATATCATCTGATTTTTTAATTTTAGTTCTCCATTGTCTGAAATATTCTCCACCCTCATCTAAAATCAATTCATCATAACTTATTTTTTTATGAGGGTCTTCTCTATATTTATACGTGGTATCATCTTTTAAAACAAAAGCTCCATCATCATTTACTTTGAATCTTTCTCTTCTACCATCTTCATCTAAAATATATTCAGGAATATAGTTGATCGTATTTTCAAACATGGAAGTTGGTGCTGGGTCTAAAGCCGAATTTACCCTTCCCCACTTACCAACTGCCGAAGCAATTTCAGGAATAGAATTTATATTTTTATCAATTGCTGCAATGATCTCCATATTTTC
>JAUVCP010000397.1 GCA_030590765.1 Flavobacteriaceae bacterium
TCATTTGTTACAGAAACTATAATTTGTTGCAAAAAGAATGAATTTAAAATAATGGTAAAAATATTAAATATTATATTTGCTGACTGTTTAATTGAAGAAAATTATTTCTGAACAAAAACATGTACAAAAATTATGAAATCAACTTCCCCCGACCCACAAAAATGGTACGCCATTTTTACCAAATCCAGATCTGAAAAAAAAGTTTATGAGCGATTACTGGATGCTGATATTGAAGCTTTTCTACCCATTGTAAAAACTGTTAGACAATGGAGTGATAGAAAAAAAACAGTTTACCTACCTCTTATTCCATCGTATGTTTTTATAAAGATAGATGAAAAATTTCTTTATGATGCTTTAAAAATACCAGGAGCTGTTGGCGTATTGAAACATTTAAGAAAACCTGCCATTGTAAGAGAAGTTGAAATTGAAAACCTCAGAATATTAAGTAACAGTAAAGAAAAGTTTGAAATTTCAAGTGATATACAATTAATTAAGGGAGATGCCGTTAAAGTTACAAAGGGACCATTTATGGGATTGATTGCTGTTTGTGATAAAACAGGAAGCAATTACAGGGTTGTAGTCAAAATTGATTCTTTAGGAAGTGGTTTCACCGTAAACATTCCTATGAGTTTTCTTAGAAAAATAGATAATAATTAAAACATATAATAGATGAATTTAACAGTTGTTGGAACTGGATATGTTGGTTTAGTAACCGGAACTTGTTTTTCAGAAATGGGAAATAATGTTACTTGTATTGATATAGATACAAAAAAAATTGAAAACCTTAATAAAGGGATTATTCCAATTTTTGAACCCGGACTGGAAAGTATGGTCAAAAAAAATGTGGACAATAAAACTTTATATTTCAGTACAACGTTGAATGACGGTCTTAAAAATGCTGCTATTGTTTTTATAGCCGTAGGAACTCCTATGGGAGATGATGGCTCTGCCGATTTGCAGTATGTTTTGAGTGTTGCCAAACAAATCGGACAAGAAATGGAAAAACCTCTAATTATTGTTGATAAATCAACTGTACCTGTTGGAACAGGAGACAAAGTAAGGGAAACCATTCAAAAAGAATTGAATACAAGAGGTGTAACTATTGAATTTCACATTGTTTCCAATCCAGAGTTTTTAAAGGAGGGTGCTGCTATTGAAGATTTTATGAAGCCAGATAGAATTGTAATTGGAGCAAATAATGATGTTGCTATCGATACACTGAAAGCTCTTTATTCTCCCTTTACCCATAGCCATGACAGAATGATCACTATGGATATTCGTTCCGCCGAAATGACAAAATATGTTGCAAATGCAATGTTAGCAACTAAGATTTCATTTATGAATGAAGTTGCTAATATTTGTGAATTGGTTGGTGCTGATGTAAATCAGGTTAGAATTGGTATTGGTTCTGATACCAGAATAGGCTATAGTTTTATTTATCCCGGAAGTGGATATGGAGGTTCCTGTTTTCCAAAAGATGTAAAAGCATTGAAAAGAATAGCTGAAGAAAAAGGATATCATGCAAAATTAATCTCTTCTGTCGAAGAGGTCAATAATAGTCAGAAACTAGTAATTGCCAATAAGGTAATTCAAAGATTTGGTGAAGATCTAACTGGTAAAACATTTGCCCTTTGGGGACTTGCTTTCAAACCGGGAACTGATGATATGAGAGAGGCTCCTGCCATTTATATTGTTAAGGAATTGGTAAAAAGAGGTGCAAAAATAAAAGCATATGACCCAAAAGCAATGAATGAGGCACAATCTTTTTATTTAAAAGACGTTAAAAACATTAAGTATTTCAAATCAAAGTATCAAACATTACCAAATACAGATGCAATGATCTTACTAACCGAATGGAAAGAGTTCCGTTCACCAGATTTTGAAGAATTAAAAACTCAAATGAATTCTCCTATTATTTTTGATGGAAGAAATCAGTATTCCAATTTAAAGTTAGACAAAAAGGGATTTGAATATTATCAAATTGGAGTTAAAAGTAATTGATTTATATTTAGTCCATTTTTTTAGGAATTATTAATTATATTGCCATGCTTAATGTTTTAAACCCTCAGTGTATGAAAAAATTTATTTATCTTTTTTTAAGTCTTATTGTATTAACATCATGTGGTACAAAAGAAGATGTTGTTTATTTTAATGGAATTGATTCAAAAGATAATATAGTTGGAATTGATAGTTATATGCCAACATATCATATTGATGATGAGTTAATTATTGTTGTAAATGCAATTGATGCAGAAGCTGCAAGACCATTTAATCAAAACTCCGTATCTTATTCTGATGATATTAGAATGTCTTATGGAAGAGAACGTATTCAATCCTATATTATTGATTCCGATGGAAATATCGATTTTCCGGTTCTAGGATCAATTAAAATTGCAGGGTTGAACCGTGATCAAGCTAAAAATATGCTTGTTGATAAATTAACAGATTATATTAAAAAACCAATTGTAAACATAAGAACTGTTAATTATAAAATTACTGTTTTGGGAGAAGTAGCAAGACCAGGAACTTATACTGCT
>JAUVCP010000027.1 GCA_030590765.1 Flavobacteriaceae bacterium
TACAAAACAATGAAGATTTCTTTAACAGAGTTGCAGATTCTGTTCAAACAGCATTTTATGAAGGCAAGGGAACCTGTATCATTGAGAAAGTCAAAGATGCGGAATCAAAAGTTTTTAGCAATAAATTTGAGTTGGACGGACTTCCTTTTTTAGAACCAAATGTGCATTTATTTAGTTTTAACAATCCGTATGGTGCCTGCTCAACTTGTGAAGGTTATGGAAATATCATTGGTATAGATAAAGAACTGGTCATACCTAACACCTCTTTATCCATTTATGATAATGCCATAATTCCGTGGAAAAGTGAATCTTTTAAACCATATAAAGAAGATCTGATCTTAAATGCCTATAAATTTGATTTTCCTATTCATAAGCCATATTTTGAATTGACACAAGAACAGAAACAACTTTTGTGGGATGGTAATACTTATTTTAACGGGTTATATCAATTCTTTAAACATCTGGAAGAGAAAACTTATAAAATTCAATATAGGGTGATGCTTTCCCGTTACCGTGGAAAAACAAAATGCCCAACATGTAATGGAACCAGATTGCGAAAAGAAGCAGCTTTTGTAAAAATAAATCAGAAGCATATTACCCAACTGGTGGATCTACCCATTAATGAAGTTCTCGATTTTTTCAAAAATATAAAACTGGATAAATACGACCAAAGTATCGCTAAAAGACTGCTCAAAGAAATCATAACCCGTTTGCAGTTTTTAAATGATGTTGGCTTGAATTATTTATCGCTTAACAGAAGATCTAATACATTGTCAGGTGGTGAAAGTCAGCGTATTAATCTAGCAACTTCTCTTGGTAGCAGTTTGGTTGGCTCCATGTATATTCTTGATGAACCAAGTATAGGATTACATTCAAGAGACACAGAAAAATTGATCAAAGTATTGATGAATTTACGCGATTTAGGCAATACCGTTATCGTTGTAGAACACGATGAAGATATCATGAAAGTTGCTGATCATATCATTGATATCGGACCGGAGGCGGGTAGCCTTGGCGGAAGTGTTGTTGCAGAAGGCGATTTTGATAAAATATTAAAATCCAAATCTTTAACTGCTGGCTACTTAAGTGGTAAATTAAAAATAGAAACTCCAAAAACAAGAAGAACTTCTAAAAATTATATTGAAATTATTGGGGCAAGAGAGCATAATTTAAAAAATATAAATGCAAAAATTCCTTTGAATTGTTTAACGGTTGTCACCGGAGTTTCTGGTAGTGGGAAAAGCACCTTGATAAGAGACATACTCTACCCTGCTCTTCAAAAAAAGATAAATAATTTTGGCGAAAAAGCCGGTCAGTTTACAGATATTAAAGGGAAATTTGAAAGCATCAAAAATATTGAATTTGTAAATCAAAATCCAATAGGAAGATCCAGTAGATCCAATCCGGTAACCTATATCAAAGCTTATGATGATATTCGTGCTTTATTTACAAACCAAAAACTCGCAAGAGCAAGAGGATATAAAGCCAAACATTTTTCTTTTAATGTTGATGGTGGCAGATGTGATACCTGCAAAGGAGAAGGAGAAGTTACTATTGAAATGCAATTTATGGCTGATGTGCACCTGGAATGTGAAACCTGTAAAGTAAAGCGCTTTAAAAAGGATGTTTTAGATGTTTTTTTTGAATGAAAAAGTATAAATGATATTTTACAAACAACAGTAGTTGAGGCTGTTGATTTTTTTAATGAGCATTACCAATCTAAAATAGTAAATAAATTAAAACCTCTACAGGATGTAGGATTGGGCTATGTACAATTAGGGCAGGCATCTTCTACCCTATCCGGTGGTGAAGCACAACGAATTAAACTGGCTTCATTTTTAGTAAAGGGAATTACAAATAACAAAACCTTATTCATTTTTGACGAGCCAACAACCGGACTTCATTTTCACGATATTAAAAAATTACTGGCATCTTTTGATGCTTTGATAGAAAAAGGTCATTCAATCATAGTAATTGAGCACAATCTCGATTTGATCAAATGTGCTGATCATATTATTGATCTGGGACTGCAAGGAGGTAAAAATGGTGGTCATATTATTGCCGAGGGAAGCCCTGAAGAAATCATCAAAAATGACAGATCATATACCGCTAAATATTTAAAAGAAAAAATATATATGAAAGAGTAATTCCTTTTAGTTCAATAAGTCATTTGTATTAAAATACGTGAGAAAGACAGATACAAGTAAATAACAAAATGGAATTCACATAGCTCCAACTGAGGCCTGTAAACCTCTATTTAACAGCTTTTAAACATAACTCGAGATTACGCCAAGGAGACGCACAGTGAGTCATAGACGGCTTTTGAGACAACCTCTTATTTATTGTGTTTTCTATTGCAATTTATCCAAATTATCTTTAGCCAAAATAAAATCCGGTTGAATTTTAATTGCCTTTTCAAAACTTACTTTGGCTACAGGTTTTTGATTTAATTCAATAGCATCCAAACCTTTTAAATAATAAATTGCAGCTAATAATTCAACCTGCTGCGTATGGTTTTGATTGATAGAGAAAGTTACTTTAAACTTACCTGAATCATTTAATTTTTCAACTTTTTGCAAGGTTTTTAAAGATTCATCATACTTTTTTGTAGAATATTGCAATTTAGCCAAGTTATATCCATGCAAATTATTATTAGTCTTAGCAAATAGTTGCTTGTAAGCATCAACTGCTTTTTCATAAGCACCTAGAGATTCCAGTGAAACTGCATTCATCTCAAGCATTTCCTTATGATTAGGATCTCTTTTTAATACTTCAGACGTCATCATAAAACATGGTGCATATCTTCTGGATGAAAAATAAACATATGCTAAACTATCTTTATAAGTACTATTCGCTCCTTCTAATGCAATTAATTTATACATACTTAAAGTTGCTACATTAGGATCTCCAGTACTTTTTGCCATTTTAACAATTTGCTTTTCCAAAGCAATAGCTTCTGTTTTATTGCTTTGTGCATTTGTATTAAAAAAGGTAAATAATAGGATTAAAACGATACCAAATCTCATAATAAATATTTTAAAATTTCAAATCACAAAAGTAAAAAATAAAATCTTAAAGAAAGCTTAAAACTTATCGGAATATTTTTTTTTAAAAATGATACCTTAGTAACAAAAGAGCAACTAAATTATATTTATCTTTAATCATATTTTTAAACTAAAAACTAAATCATGATGAAAAAAATTTGGACACTATTGATTACAATACTACTGTTAAGTTCCTGTAATCAAAAGAAAGCTGATACACCTGAAAAAAATCAGGATAAAAAACCAGAATACACCGCATTACAAACCAAATCAAAAACTTTTTTTGGAGAATTACCTATGGTAGCTGAAAATGCAAATAATCCGGTAACGAAAGAAAAAGTAGCTTTGGGAAAAGCATTATACTTTGATACGATTCTATCCAAAAACAAAACACAAAGTTGTAATACCTGTCATAATTTAGATACATATGGTGTTGATAATTTACCAACTTCTCCTGGAGATGGAAAAGGAACCCTTGGAACAAGAAACTCTCCAACAACATTAAATGCAGCACTTCATATTGCTCAATTCTGGGATGGCAGAGAACCAGATGTGGAAGCTCAGGCGGGTGGACCAGTTCTAAACCCTGTAGAAATGGGAATGGCCAGTGAAAAGGAAGTAGTTCAGCGCTTATCTAAAGAAGATAATTACAAACAAATGTTTGCCAAGGCTTTTCCAAATGACAAAGACCCAATCACTTATGATAATATGAAAAAAGCAATTGGTGCTTTTGAACGAAAATTGATTACACCTTCAAAATTTGATGATTTTATCAAAGGAGATGCCTCTGCTTTAAATAAAACAGAAAAAGAAGGTCTACAATTATTTTTTGACAAAGGATGTACTACCTGCCATAGTGGAAATGCATTGGGAGGTAATATGTTCCAGAAATTTGGAGTTTTTGGTGATTACTGGAAATTGACCAAAAGTAAAAAAGTAGATGAAGGGAAATTTGAAGCAACTAAAAATGAAGCGGATAAATACATATTTAAATCACCCTCATTAAGAAATATTGTTAAGACATATCCTTATTTTCATGATGGAAGTGTTAAAGATCTAAATGAAGCAGTTAAAATAATGGGTAAAGCACAATTAAATTTGGACTTAACGGATCAGGAAGTTGATAAAATTGTAACTTTTTTAAATACCTTAACAGGAGAAGTGCCTGCTGAATACAAATTATAAACTATTTAATAAGTTAAAGAACGCATATTATCTTAATGAAAATATGCGTTTTTTTAAATTATTTCCTTAATGGATAATATAAAATTGAAATATTTTACCACAACATAACGTTTATACTCGCTCCAATAGAGTAAGAATCATAATTTGTTATATATGAGTTTATTAGATCATATAAAAATAATTGCGATGAATATTGCGGGTTAATACTGATAAGGAGATACTGTATTGCATTCCAAAGCTCCAACGGAATAAAACTGTTGATTAATTTTCCAGTGCATGTCAAGCAACTCTTCAATGAAAACTTCAATATCTCCAAAGTGGTGATAAAAAGAAGCACGAGAAGAGCCTATTTCTTTACTGATTTTATTAATGCTTAACTTCTCGGGGCCAAAAAGAGCAAAATGCTCATATCCTTTTTCTAACCATTTTTGTTTTACATCCATTTGTTAAGTTGAAAACAAATGTACTCAATAAAATATAAATTTCTCTTACTAAGTCAAAGTAATAGGGTCTTGTTTTTTTTAATCCAAGTTATAAGAAAAAAAAGCTCCTCAAATTGAGAAGCTTCTACTTTTGGGTGGAAGACCGGATTAATTCTTGATCTTTATGCCTTCTGTTAAGCCTTCAAAATTTTAAAAAATGATCTGTAGTCCTTTTTGTTTTTCTTAAATATGACTTTGAGTAAACTCAGTCATATTTTCTCAAACAAAAATATCCGTCTACTGACGGATATTTTTTAAAACTTTGGGTGGAAGACCGGATTCGAACCGGCGACCCTCGGTACCACAAACCGATGCTCTAACCAACTGAGCTACAACCACCATTTATACTATTTGTGCTCTAACCTCCCGATAGCTATCGGGATGAGCTACAACCACCATTTATATGCACAAAAACAATTTAGTGTAAATTGCGGGTGCAAATATAATCTATTTACTAACTTCTTCAAATAAAAGAATAAAATATATTAAGAATTTAATTCTCTTTGATGTAATTAGATAACAATAATAGTTTTAACTAAGTAAATAATATCTTTGTCAAACTTATAATTAATTAATATCGTTATTTAAAAAAATTGGAATGAAGTATATTTTCTCTTTTATTTATGTAGTATTCTTTATATTATTTATCAACTTAACTAAATCTTGCTCAAACAAGAATGATCCAATAAAATTAAAGCCTACTGAGCTTACTGACAATGAATTATTAGATTTGGTTCAAAAACAAACATTTAAGTATTTTTGGGATTTTGCTCATCCTAAAAGTGGAATGGCACTGGAAAGATCAGATCCTAACGCTTATGGAGGTGAAGCACCACATATTGTAACTACCGGTGGAAGTGGCTTTGGTATCATGGCTATAATAGTGGGAGTAGAAAGAAATTTTATCTCAAGAGATCAGGCTGTTGAACGTCTTCTTAAAATTACAAAATTCCTCTTAAATAGTGATCGTTTTCATGGTGCATTTCCTCATTGGTACAATGGAGATTCTGGTAAAGTAAAACCTTTTTTTAAAGAAGACGATGGTGGAGATATTGTAGAAACTTCTTTTCTGATACAAGGTTTATTAACTGCTCGTCAATATTTTAACACGATCAATCCTAATGAAAAATTACTTTGTGATAATATTAACCAGTTATGGAAAGAAGTTGAATGGAATTGGTATACCAACAAAAAAGATGTATTAACCTGGCATTGGTCTCCAAATTACGAATGGACTATCAATCATGAAATAAGAGGATATAATGAGGCTCTTATTACTTATGTTTTAGCCATATCATCTACAACATTTCCCGTAAACAAATCTGTTTATCATAATGGATGGGCATCTGGCAGCAATTTTATCAATGGAAATACATATTACCAAAATTGGAAATTATCTTTAGGCCCAGATTTTGGTGGTCCACTATTTTTTGCACATTATTCTTTTCTTGGTTTAGATCCAAATGGTTTAATTGATAGTTATGCTAATTACTGGACACAAAATGTAAATCAAACTTTAATAAATAGGGAATATTGCATTAAAAACCCTAAGAATTTTAAGGGTTATAGCTCTATAAACTGGGGTTTAACAGCCAGTGATAACCATAAAGGATATGCTGCACACAGTCCAACAAACGATTTGGGAGTTATTACGCCAACAGCTTCCTTATCCTCATTTCCCTATACACCAGAATTCTCCATGCAGGTATTAAGACATTTTTATTATGATTTTGAACAAAGATTATGGGGAGAATACGGCTTTTATGATGCATTTAATGAAACCCAAAACTGGTATTCAAAAAATTACTTGGCTATTGATCAGGGTCCAATTATTGTAATGATAGAAAACCACAGAAGCGGATTACTTTGGAATTTGTTTATGTCTTGTCCCGAAATAAAAGAAGGTTTAATAAAACTAAACTTTACAAGTCCACATTTAAATTAAATTCAAATTTTACTTATTTTTGATTTTTATTAATAACACGAATTCTATAAATCCTAAATATTTCGTTTATGAAGTTTCAATTTATTATTCTTTTTATGTTTTCATTTTTATTCCTGAATTGTTCTAAAATTAAAAATGATTCTGAATTTATAGAAAAAGCAACAGGGAGGTACTTGTTTAACTCTGATGAAGTAATAGAGGTGTTTTTTGAAGAAAATGAACTTTTTTTAAAATGGAGGGAAGCAGATCAGATTCATCCCATAAAAGTAGATGAAAACACTTTTTTTGTCAAAGAAATGAATGAAAAGATCCAATTTCTAATGAACCCGGAAGATCAAAATATGTACATGGTTTTACTTCCAAAAAATAAGAGTGAATCATTAGAATATAGAGTTAAAAAAATGATTAATGGTGAGATAATTCCTAGTGAATACTTAAAAAGAAATGAATTTGATAATGCACTAAGCGCATTTTTATTATTAAAAAAAACAGACTCATTAGATCCGGTAATAAATGAGGGGTATTTAAACAAAATTGGATATCAAGAACTACGTGAAAAAAATTACAAATATGCTATTGATATATTTAAAATTAATGTGGCTTTATATCCAAATAGTGGCAATGTTTATGATAGCCTTGGAGATGCTTTTAGAAAGAAAGGTGATACCACTCAGGCAATTATCAACTATAAAAAATCTTTGGAATTAGATTCCAGTAATTTAAGGATCAAACGTAAATTGAATAGCTTGGAAAATGCTGGTAAGGAATAATTAATTTATCCCTTGAAACAGTCTACCTATTATTTTAGATCATCCAATTGATCAATCGCAACAAAACGTTCTGTAGTAAACCCTTCTGCATATTCTGCGCCAATCATTCTACCAAGATCCTGCGCTCGATAAGTAATACTATCTAAAAAGTTTTTAGATGCAATTGGTGAACTAGGCTCTTTGCTATTTGGATCATAAAATTGTGAACTATAAGCCTTTACGGCTTCCACTTTCTTTTCCATAAAATCATTCACTTCAACAACAAAGTCAGGTTCAATATTTTTCCACTGTATGTAATGATAGACATGTTTCGGACGCCAGACTTCCTGTTTTTCATCATTTTCAATGGTTTCTATTTTTCTCAATCCAGATAAAAAGCATGCATCTGAAACCAACTGGCTCCCTTTTGGATGATCTAAATGCCTGTCATCAATAGCATTACACAGTACAATATCTGGTTGATATTTTCGTATCATTTTGATTACTTCCAACTGATGCTCCTTATCATTAATAAAAAATCCATCCGCAAAAGCAAGATTCTCCCTCAATTCCACACCTAAAATTTTAGCTGCTTTTTTTGCCTCTTTATCTCTGATCTCAGCAGAACCACGTGTCCCTAATTCTCCACGAGTTAGATCTAAAATTCCAACTTTTTTTCCTGCAGAAATTTCTTTTGCTATGGTTGCACCGCAACCCAGTTCCACATCGTCGGGATGCGCTCCAATAGCCAGAATATCCAATTTTACATTTTCCATATTATATTAAACTTTTTACTTTAAACTTTCCACTTGTTGTAACGCTTGTTGCAGATCATAAATAATATCCTCCACATTTTCAATTCCTACTGATAATCTTAACAACTGATCACTAATTCCTTGTTTTTTTCTTTCCTCTTCTGATAACAAACCATGAGAAGTAAGACTTGGCATTAAAATAGTAGACTCTACCCCTGCCAGACTCATAGATGCCTTAATCATTTTTAAAGAGTTTTGAAATACTTTTGCATCTAAATTTGTATCCAATTCAAAAGATAACATTCCTCCAAAACCATGCATTTGTACTTTTGCAATTTCATAATTTGGATGGGATCTTAAACCCGGATAATACACTCTTCGAACTGATGGATAATCATTTAAAAATTCAGCAACAATTTGTGCATTTGCATTGTGTTTTTCTACCCGAACGCCTAAAGTTTTGATACTTCTTTCTAATAAATAGCACATAAAATCACTGATATTTCCACCCAAATTCTTTCCCTTTTGGAATACTTTTTCCATATGTTCCTCACTACCTGCAACTGCTCCGGCAAGAATATCACTATGTCCACCCAAATATTTGGTAGCACTGTGTATGGAGATATCAATACCCAGATCCAGTGGGGTTTGGTTAATAGGTGAGGCAAAAGTATTATCAATCATTGTAACAATATCATGTTTCTTTGCCAATTTGGCTACAGCCTTGATATCGGTAATGGTCAACAAAGGATTGGAAGGTGTTTCTAGATAGATTACCTTTGTATTTTCTTTGATCTTATCCTCAAAATCACCCACTTCCACTCCATCCGTAAAGGAATATGCAATACCAAAATTTTCAAATTCTTCCTGCACTAAATTATATGCACCTCCATAAATTTCATTTTGAAAAACCACATGATCTCCCTTTTTTAAAAAAGCAAATAAAGTAGTACTGATTGCTGCAATACCCGATGCAAATGGCAAACCTGCCTCGGAATGCTCCAGAACAGCGATTTTTTTTGCAATAACTTCCTGATTGGGAGTGTTAAAATATCTTGGATATCGTTTTTTTTCAACATCCATAAAAGGATAAGAGCTTGCCATAAAAATAGGAGAAACAGCTCCTCCGAATTGTGTGTCTTTTATTTCTCCTGCATGTATACAATTGGTATGTGTTCCTGTTTTTTTCATCTTTTAATTCTTTAAGGTTCCTAACAAATATAAATTCACTCCTGGTCCCGATTTTTTTCTTCCAATTTCCCAATCAAACTGATCTTTATTATCCAATTCATTTACCAGATCTTCCATTTCTTTGACGGAATAGGTTCTTAAAGAAGAAACAACACCGTCCCATAAAACGAATATGGGAACCAAAGGTATCAAATATGTGAAAATTATTCTTCCCACAGAAATCGGTCTGATAAAAGGTGTTACAAACAACACTGTTAAAGGAGAAAAGATCATAGCAAATATACTAGAAAGGCTTCTTTCCTGACCTTCGAAAATGGCAATATTTTGTTTTGTAGCTACTGCATTCTGCAGAATTTTTTTAGCATCTTTAGGTTTGAAATGATGTAAAGACAAAAATTGTGTTCTCAAACCTTTTAAATCATCAGGTACATCTCGTGCATCCACCGGATTTTTTCTATATTCAAAATTCTTACCCCGT
Organism: Flavobacteriaceae bacterium; assembly: GCA_030590765.1. Classification (GTDB taxonomy): domain Bacteria; phylum Bacteroidota; class Bacteroidia; order Flavobacteriales; family Flavobacteriaceae; genus Lutimonas. The sequence goes on from JAUVCP010000027.1 coordinate 9,830, forward strand.
TGTTTTGTATATTCAAATGCAACAATATTTGGGTACAGATCTGTCAGTATTACCTGAAGATCAGGGTTTATTTTTTGTAATACTTCACTAATCCAAATCAATCCTCCACCTCCACCAGAACCCATATCAATAATACGATTCATTCCACTTTTCTTGATTCCTTTTTCAATAATTGGAATAACTGGTTGAAACAGTTTGGTTTTATTAGTTAAGAATTGTAAAAAATCTGTCATATAGTTTCTTAAAAAATCAGGAAACCATGGTAGATCTTCAAATTCAAATAAGTGTATTCTTTTCATAACTATTATCTAAAATCCTACCGCACTATCATCTCCTCTGGGATCTGCACCTCCTTCTAATTTTCCGTTAGGCAAAACCAGAATAGCATCTACTTTTCCTAATATTCTAGCATTACTTTGATCTATTTTATACCCCTTTTCACGTAATTCTGCAAAAGAAATAGTATCAAAAGCGGGTTCAAATTTTATTTCATCAGGCAACCATTGATGATGAAAACGCGGTACTGTTACAGCTTCATTCATACCCATATCAAATTCAATCACATTCAGAATATTTTGTAATACAGAAGTAATAATGGTTGGTCCACCAGGTGACCCTAAAACCATTTTTAACTTTCCATTTTGCTCTACAATGGTTGGTGTCATAGAGCTCAACATTCTTTTTTGAGGTTCAATTGCATTTGCTTCTGCACCAATCAAACCAAACATATTTGGTTCTCCCGGTTTGGAACTAAGATCATCCATTTCATTGTTGAGAAAAAAACCACCCTCTTCCACATATACCTTTGAGCCAAATGCTCCATTCAAAGTATTGGTAACTGCAATTGCATTTCCAAACTGATCGATAATGGAATAATGTGTAGTTTGATCACTTTCTATGATTTCAACATTTCCATGAGAAACAATTTCGGAACTTGTTGCTTTTTCCCATGAAAAAGATTTCATTCTTTTATTATTATAATCACTTGATGTTAACTCCTTTACGGGGATTTCATTAAAGTCAGGATCTCCTAAAAAATATGCTCTATCCGCATAAACCCTTCTTTCTGCCTCTGTAATTAATTGTATATATTTTAAAGAATTATGTTTATATTGACCAATATCAAATGGCTCGATACTCTTTAAGATCTGTGCTATACAAACACCTCCGCTTGATGGCGGTGGCATGGATATGATCCTGTTGTCTTTATACTGAAATACAACTGGTTCTCTTTCTTTTGCTTTATAAATTGCAAGATCTTCCAAGGTGATAATTCCTCCTAGTTTTTGAACATAGTTTACTAAAATGGTAGCTGTTTTTCCTTTATAGAATTCATCACGACCATTATCACGAATTCGTTCAAAAGTTGCAGCAAGTTTAGGATATTTAATAGTGTCTCCTTCTTCCCATTCCTTATCCAACAGAATGGTTCGTTTATTGGCTTTTGCAAAAAGGTCCCGATAATGATTTGTTCCTCTTGCTTGTTTTTTGGTAAAGACCACACCTCTTTTTGCCAGATCAATGGCTGGTTGTATCAAATCAGCAAATGGTAAAGTGCCAAATTTTTTATGAATCAAAAACAATCCGGCAACAGTTCCCGGAACTCCAACTGCCATTGCACCCAAAGTACTTTTATCAGGAATAATATTTCCATCCTTATCCAAATACATATTTCGTGAGGCTGCTAAGGGTGCCTTTTC
>JAUVCP010000391.1 GCA_030590765.1 Flavobacteriaceae bacterium
CCAGACCTTCAAAAATAGATTTCAATCTGGATAGATCATCTGTATTTTCCTGCCGATGAATTGTTGCTAAAACAAAATCTTTGCTTTTTAATTTCAAATCTTTGATAACAGAAGATCTTTTCGCCGAATCTTTACTGTAAAACTCAACGGCATCTTTCATAATATCACCACTTTTTACAACTTTAATATCCAAATTATCAAAACCTTCTTTTTTTAAATTTTTAATAGCAGTATCTGTAGGACAAAGTAAAAGATTAGAAATCCTGTCGGTTAAAATGCGATTTATCTCTTCGGGCATTTGCATATTGAATGAACGTAAACCGGCTTCAATATGAATTACCTTAATATCTAATTTTTTTGCTGCCAAAGCACCTGCAATTGTCGAATTGGTATCTCCATAAATTACAACTGCATCTGGGTTTTCAGCCTGTAAAACTTTTTCAATTTTCTCCAACATTTGCCCGGTCATCGCTCCATGACCTAAGCCATTGATATCCAGATTATATTTTGGCTTTGGAATATCCATTTCAGTAAAGAAAACTTCACTCATATTGCTATCATAATGTTGACCTGTATGAATGATTACTTCTTCGACCTCTTTCTTTTCAAAGATAATTCTACTCAATACTGCCGCTTTTACAAATTGTGGACGAGCGCCTAAAATGGTTGCAATTTTTTTCATATGTTTTTTATCACCTCAGCCAACTTGTTGGTTAAGTTTTTTCTTTGGTACTGTTCAATATTCTTTGTATCAACCTTCAATTTGCCATCTTTATATTTTTTATATAAATCTAAGATCGTTTTTTTTTGATTTTCTTTATCATCAAAATCTACAACAAATCCGGCATTTGTTTCATTAACAATTTCTGCCAAATCACCATTTTTTGGAGCAATTGCTACTATTGGTCGTTTAGCCTGTAAATACTCAAATATTTTACCTGTGATAATACCCTTTGCTGAAGGCACATTATTTACAGCTAACAATAAAACTTGTGTAGATCTTTGATACTCCATTACCTTATGATGAGGAACATAATTTATATATTGAGTCATTTTCTCTAACTTAGAATCTGCAATATGGGTTTTTACTTCCTTTGCAACTTCACCAATTAATTTTATTTCCAGATCCTTTGCAAATTCTGAATTTTCACTTATCATTTCTGATAATACCTCCCATAATATTTTCGGATTTCTATCAGCATTCATTAACCCGATATGGGTGATGGAGAAATTTTTATCCAACTCTTTTTCACTATCTGTTATATCTCCATCAAATCCATTGCAGATAACGTGGATGTTTTTATTGAATTTATCAAATTTATCCTTCATGGTTTTCCCTATAACAATCACTACATCCGATTGCTGTAAAACTTTATTTTCTAATTCTTTATGCTTTTGGATCGCTTTTTCTGTGAGAGGCAATTGATGAAAATAATCAATATCTGTCCACGGATCTCTAAAATCGGATATCCATTTGATAGGAAATCTTCTTTTTAATTCCATACCAATCAAATGCAAACTATGTGGTGGTCCAGTTGTGATAACTACATCCACTTTATTATTTTTCAAATACTCTGAAAGAAATCTTACAGATGGTTTCATCCAAAATTTTCTGGCATCCGGAATAAAATAATTTGCACGGATATATTGTAATTGCTTTTCTAAAAAAGAAGGATCCGGATTCAAAAATCCAGCACTGGTCTTTTGCTGTTTGCTTTTAAAAAGAGTCAACAAATTATTCGGTTCCCAGATGGGTTGTTTAATGATTTCTATTCCATTAGGAATTTCTTTTTTCAAAGTATCATCTGTTAAAACATAATCGGGATTTTCAACCGTATAAACTACAGGTTCAACATCAAAATCCTGTAAATATTTTACAAATTTTAACCAGCGTTGTACACCACTTCCCCCTGCCGGTGGCCAATAATATGTAATGATCAATACTTTCATTTAGAGATTTCTAATTTATCATAAATATCAATCAAACCCTGCGATACTTTTTCCCATACAAATTCTTCTTCGATAAACCTTTTACCATTTTTACCCATTTGCTCTTTCAGATCAGGATCTTTATACAATGTTATGATCTTTTCAGCAAAATCTTCTGCATCTTTTTCTTTGTGAATAAGTCCGCTTTTGGTTTTCTCCACAAGTTTTTCCTGAGCCAGCGCATCACTTACCAAAACAGGTTTTGCAAAACTCATATACTGAAACAATTTATTTGCATAAGCCACATCATGCTGAGGGTTTCTGTAAAGTGGTGAAATACAAACATCACTCGAAACAATATAGGACGGAAACAAGGAAACATCCTGCCAGCCTTCAAAAACTACATGATCCCACAGATTAAGCTCACTTACACGATCTTTCAAAACCTGATCGGTACTACTTTTACCCACAATAACCAGTTTGATGTGATTGATCTTAATTTTTAATTTATTCACTCCCTCAATAGCAGTAAGCAACCCTCTTCTTAGAGCTGTATCTCCCAAGTAGAGAATTGTAAAGTTTTTCCAGTATTTTTCAGTTATATCCTCATCAATAACCACATTTTCATAGAACTCTTTGCTAACCGTATTCGGAACTAAAACAATTTTTTCTCGGGCTATTTTTGTC
>JAUVCP010000075.1 GCA_030590765.1 Flavobacteriaceae bacterium
CCTGTTTCTTTCCAGTACATATATGCCAGTGATGATTTTGTACCGGCACCATCCGCATGCATTACCAAACAGTAATCTTTATCATTGGTTAAATAATCGGGTACAATTTTGCAAAATGCTTTAGGGAAAAGTCCTTTGTCTACATTTTTGATAGCGTTGTGTACATCTTCTTTTTGTGCAGAAACACCTCTTAAATTGTATCGATTATCTGATGAACTCATTTTTTGATTTTTTTATGTAATAAATATAAGTACTTTTTATTGTAATCAATAATTGCTTTCCCTTTGTGAAGGATATCGGCGCCAATAATTCCCTGCACAGGTTTTGCTTTTTGTTTGACCAATGCACTATTGATATGCGAAAGGTCTAACAGGATCAAAGGATGTTTTTTTAAAGTAAACTTGCCAATAGCGAAATTATTCTTTTTTGAAATAAGCGTATCGATTTCTGAAGGTCCGGCACCACTTGCTTTGTGCTCAGATTCTTCGGTAGACAGATCAAAAGTTTCAATCTCCTCAAATCCAACACATGAGTTAGAAGCTCCTGTATCTAAAATAAACAGACCTTTTATTTTATTTATTTTGAGTTTGATCTCAAAATGATTGGTTACCGTTTTTTTAAGTTTGATGCGTATATAACCCTGCTCGAATAAAAAGTCTTTTAGATGATCCATAAATTAGATAATGGATTTAAACTGCTCTAAGAAACGAACATCATTTTCGTAGAACATTCTAATATCCGGAATTTGATACAACAACATTGCGATTCGTTCAATACCCATTCCAAAAGCATAGCCACTATATTTTTCCGGATCGATATTTACATTTTTCAATACATTTGGATCAACCATTCCACAGCCCATAATCTCCAGCCAGCCAGTTCCTTTTGTTATCTTGTAATCTATTTCTGTTTCCAACCCCCAGTAAATATCAACCTCTGCACTTGGTTCTGTAAAAGGAAAATAAGAAGGTCGTAATCGAATCTTTGATTTACCGAACATTTCTTTTGTAAAATACAAAAGCGTCTGTTTCAAATCGGCAAAAGAAACGTTGGTATCAATATACAAACCTTCCACCTGATGGAAGATACAATGTGCTCGTGCAGAAATGTCTTCATTTCTAAAAACCCTTCCCGGAGAAATGGTTCTTATCGGAGGATCATTTTTCTCCATATAGCGAACCTGCACAGATGATGTATGTGTTCTCAATAAAATATCAGGATTTTTTTCGATAAAAAAAGTATCCTGCATATCTCTAGCCGGATGATATTCTGGTAAATTCAATGCGGTAAAATTATGCCAATAGTCTTCAATTTCCGTACCTTCAGAAACAGTAAATCCGATTCTTGAAAAAACATCAATAATTTGATTTTTCACAATAGAAATTGGATGTCGTGAACCAAGTTCAATAGGTTCTGCCGGACGGGTTAGATCTCCATAAATTTTTGCTTCTTTTTTTGATCCTTCCAGTGAGCTTTTTATAGCGTTGACTTTTTCGGTAGCAGCATTTCTTAAATTGTTCAATGCTTGTCCAATTTCTTTCTTTTGTGAAGCCTCCACATTTTTAAATTCGGCAAAGAGTTGTTTCAAAACTCCTTTACTTCCTAAAAAATTTATTCTAAAGGCTTCCACTTTGTCTAAAGTGTCTGCATTAAAGCTGTTTATCTCTTCAAGTAATCTGTTTATCTGGTCCTTCATTTTCAGTTTCAAATTAAACGGCAAATTTACATTTTTTTATTTATGAAATACTTATTAATATTTTAACTTGCATAAATAATTCAATTCAATTAGAATATGGAAAAAAAAGAGCTCCCTGATATAAGGAATTATTGGTTTGAGGAAGTTGCGTTTAATAAGTTAATGCAAAAGAGAATTTATAAGGTTCTTATCGTATGTTCTAATTATGATTATTACATGCTTGAAGAAGATGGTAGAATAGATGAACGAATTTTTAATGAATATACGTCTTTAAGTCTTAGATACCCACCTAGTTTTATCCATGCAAATTCGGTTAGAAGAGCATTAAAAGTACTAAAGTCTGACACAATTGATTTGGTAATTACCTGGTTAGATATTGGAAATTACAAAGCATTTGAAACTTCAAAAAAGATTAAAGAGGATTTTCCACTTGTTCCAATTGTGGCATTGAGCCATTATTCTTCTGAATTGAGAAAGAAACTTGAAAATGAAAAAGTTACTTCAATTGATTTTGTATTTCACTGGAATGGAAATTTAGATATCTTTTTTGCTATTGTAAAACTTGTAGAAGACAGGATGAATGCTGAGAATGATATCAATAAAATAGGGGTTAAGGCCATCTTGCTGGTTGAGGATTCATTGCGGTTTTATTCCAGATATTTACCCTTGATGTATAAGGTAATATTAAAACAAACAAGTTCATTTATGTCTGAAGGATTAAATGAACATCGTAAAACAATGTTGATGAGAGGCAGGCCAAAGATCTTACTAGCAACAACTTATGAAGAAGGTTTAGATTTGTTTGAGAAATATAAATATAATTTGTTAGGGGTTATATCAGATGTTAGCTATTTCAGAAAAGGTAAAAGAGATAAAGAAGCTGGGTTTTATTTTTTACGATATGTTAGAAAGTTTAAGCGTTATTTTCCGTTTTTGGTACAATCATCTGATATTAATAATCAAGCAAGTGCCTTGAAACTGAAAGGTAAATTTTTATATAAGTATTCAGAAACATTGGGTGATGATATAAAAAAATATATTACAAAGTATTTTTCATTTGGTGACTTTGAATTCTGGGATCCTGTACAATTTAAAGTGGTGGCAGTTGTAAAAGATCTTAATGGTCTGCAAAAAGTTTTAAAAACAGCATCGGTCGATTCTATACTTTATCATGCCGAACGAAATGAGTATTCTCGATGGTTAAAATCAAGAGCATTATTTCCTTTATCAGATCTGTTGAGCAAGGTAGAACATACTGATTTTGAGGATTCTGAGGAAATAAGAGAGTTTCTGATCAAATCTATTAAAGCATACAGAATTCAGAGATCTAGAGGAGTTATTGCGAAATTTGATAAATTCAAATATGATGAATATCTTAGTTTTGCAAGGATAGGTGATGGGCATTTAGGAGGGAAAGGAAGAGGACTGGCATTTATTGACTATTTCTTAAAAAGGCATCGATTGTTTAATAAATTTAAAGATGTTACGATAACAATTCCGAGAACTGTTGTATTGAGTACAGATGTCTTTGATGAATTTATGGAAGAACATGAATTAATTCGATTTGCTGCCAAATCAAATAATGATGATGATATATTAAATGTATTTATCTCAAAATCACTTCCGCATTGGGTTTTAGATGATATTCGGGCCTTTATAGAAATAACTTCATCACCGCTTGCTATCCGCTCTTCAAGTGTGTTAGAAGATTCACATTATCAGCCATTTGCAGGTGTTTTTTCAAAATATATGATTCCAAGTACAGATAAAGAAATAATGCTTGAAATGGTTTCCAACGCAGTAAAATCTGTTATTGCTTCTGCATTTTTCAAGAGTAGTAAAGCTTATTTAAAGGCTGCATCTCATACCATTGAAGAAGATAAAATGGCTGTTATTTTACAGGAAGTAACAGGAAAGCAGTATGATGATGTGTATTATCCAAACATTTCAGGAGTAGCTCGTTCTGTCAATTTTTATCCAATTGGAGATGAAAAATCTAATGAAGGAATAGCGAATATTGCTACTGGTTTGGGAGAGATCATTGTTGGGGGAGGCAGTACTTTAAGGTTTTCTCCATACCATGCTAAAAAAATATTACAACTTTCTTCACCAGGTTCAGCACAAAGAGAAACTCAAAAGTATTTTTACGGATTAGAAATGAATCCGGAAAGCTATAATGTTTCTACGAATGAAGCAGTAAATAAAAGGAGGATAACATTGAGAAAAGCAAAAGACCATGGCTCATTGAAATTTGTTGCTTCAACGTACGATTTGCAAAATAATATTATTCGCCCGGGTGTGCTACACGATGGAATAAGGGTTATTACTTTTGATAATATATTAAAGTATGATAGTTTTCCTTTAGCAGATATTTTGAAAGAATTGTTACGTATAGGTCAGCGAGAAATGAGGAATGCCATTGAAATGGAATTTGCAGTGAATCTGGATGTGCCAAAGGGAGATCCAAAAGAATTTAGTTTTTTACAGATCCGACCTATTGTTGAAAGTAATATGGCAAATAGTACGTTGCCAAAGGGTTTTAAAATGTCTGATACCATTATCTATTCAGAATCCGCATTAGGAAATGGAAATTATGAAGGCATAAAAGATTTTGTTTATGTTAAACCCGATACGTTTAACTCAGCAAATACACGAGAAATTGCAATTGCTGTAGAAAGAATTAACAAAGAGTTTCTTGAAAAAGAGAAAAACTATATTTTAGTTGGTCCCGGCAGATGGGGTTCAAGTGACCCATGGTTAGGAATACCGGTTGTTTGGCCTCAAATTTCTGCAGCAAAAATAATTATTGAAGCAGGTTTGCATGATTTTAGAATTGATCCTAGTCAAGGAACTCATTTTTTTCAAAATCTCACCTCGTTTAAAGTGGGATATCTTACCATTAATCCATTCATTGATGATGGCTTTTTTGATCTAGGTTATTTAGATGATCAGAAAGCTGAATTTGAGGATGAATATTTACGACATATTCAATTTGATAAGCCTTTAATTACTGTTATAGAAGGTAAAACAAATAAGGCTGCAATTTTTAAAGAGGGCTATACCAAACCTGTTGATAAAAATAATTTAGAAGATTCAATAGATGATGTACCACCAGGTGGGTTTATGTAGAAATAATAATTTCAAGACTCTATTTTTGCTAATAATTTAACAATTAAAATTTAGAAGCTAAAATTTTATTAAATTTATAAAATAACTTCAAAAAATTCAATTATATGAAATAAAATATTATTAATTTTGTTTGACAATATTTTAAATCAAATTATAAATTATATACCAATATATTATGAATCCAAATGATATAATAAATAATCTGGAATCAAAACATCCTGGAGAAAAAGAATACTTACAGGCTGTTCACGAAGTGTTAGAATCAATAGAAACTATTTACAATGAAAATCCGATGTACAAGGCCGCTCAAATTATAGAGCGACTAGTTGAACCGGATAGGATCTTAACTTTTAGAGTTGCCTGGGTAGATGATTTAGGTAATGTTCAAGTCAATTTAGGGTATAGAATTCAGTTTAACAACGCAATTGGTCCATACAAAGGAGGTTTGCGTCTGCATCCAAGTGTAAATTTGAGTATACTTAAATTTTTGGGATTTGAGCAGATATTTAAAAATGCCTTAACTACTCTACCAATGGGAGGAGCAAAAGGAGGTTCAGATTTTAATCCGAAAGGAAAATCTGATAATGAAATTATGCGTTTTTGTCAGGCATTTATGCTTGAATTATGGCGTATCATTGGGCCGAATACGGATGTTCCTGCCGGAGATATAGGAACAGGAGGAAGAGAAATAGGTTATTTGTACGGAATGTACAAAAAACTGCAAATGGAAAATACCGGTATTTTAACTGGTAAAGGATTGAATTGGGGAGGAAGTTTAATTCGTCCCGAAGCAACCGGATTTGGAGCAACCTATTTTATGAATGAAATGTTGAAAAGGAATAACGATACATTCAAAGGTAAAACTGTTACAGTTTCCGGATTTGGTAACGTAGCATGGGGTGTTGCTTTAAAGGTTGTTGAAATGGGAGGTAAAATTATTACTATTTCAGGACCTGATGGGTATATTTATGATGAAGCAGGATTAGATGAAGATAAGATCGAATACTTATTAGAGCTTAGAGCATCAAACAATGACATTGTATCTCCGTATGCAGAAGAATTTCCGGAAGCAAAATTTATTCCAAACAAAAAACCTTGGGATATTCCTTGTGATATAGCGATGCCTAGTGCTATTCAAAATGAACTGAATGGTGATGATGCAAAACTATTAATAGCAAATGGGGTTAAATATATTGCTGAAGTTTCAAATATGGGATGTACTCCTGAAGCAATTGCAGAATTTCATAAAAACAAGATTCCTTTTGGTCCTGGTAAAGCTGCTAATGCAGGAGGTGTTGCAGTTTCCGGATTAGAAATGTCTCAAAATGCAATGAAACTAAACTGGTCAAATGAAGAGGTTGATGAAAAATTACATGTAATTATGAGATCAATTCATGAAGCATGTATAAAATACGGAACAGAAGATGATGGTTTTGTTGATTATGTGAAAGGAGCTAATATTGCTGGCTTTATTAAAGTTGCTGATGCCATGTTAGATCAGGGTGTGGTTTAACAAAATTATTAGATTATACAATAAAAAGTCTGTCAATTCTTGGCAGACTTTTTATTGTATTAAAATCAAAAAAAACCTTCCGAAATATTCGAAAGATTTTTGTAAGTTTAAACTTCTCTTGATTTAAGAGAAATACGTAAGCTTTTTTATTTTGCAGCTCTCATATATGCAGCTAAAGCACGTAATTGATCACCATTTAGATCTTTTACAAAACCATCTAAATTCGCTTTCATAATAGCAACCTGACCAGGATCTGTATCAACAATTGCAGGAGAATTTCCTTTTAAGAATTGAACTAAATTACCGCTTTTTTCATCATAAATTTTCACGATATCTTTGATAGATGGACCAACAACTTTTTGATCTAACTGGTGACAAGAAACACAAGTTTTTTCAGTAAACAATTGTTTTCCTAAAGTTACTTGATCTCCAACCTGTGTGGCTTCTGAAGCAGCTTTTTCAACTGTAGTTTCTACTTCTTTTTTAACTTCTTCCTTTTTTTCTTTTCCGCAACTTACCAATAGCAAAGCGAAAATAATAAGTGGCATGATAATTTTTTTCATAATATAAATTTAATTGGTTATGATTAACGAACAAATTTATCATAAATTACTTAGAAATTAATAATTAATTTGAAATAATTAATGGAATGCTGCACTAAACCATAATAAAGCTAAAAAAAACATTAAATTTGCAATTGATATAAATTAGACGATGTTAAATAAATTACGAATAGTAAATCAAAGATTTGATGAGGTTTCAGATTTGATCATCCAGCCGGATATCATCATGGATCAGAAGCGTTATGTCAAGTTGAATAAAGAATATAAAGATTTAAAAAATCTTGTAGATAAAGGAGAAGAGTATAAATCTGCAATTTCAAATCTGGAAGAAGCAAAAGAGATCATTGCAGATGGCTCTGATAAAGAAATGGTTGAAATGGCCAAAATGCAGTTGGAAGAAGCAAATGAGAGTATCCCAAAACTGGAAGAGGATTTGAAATTGATGTTAATCCCTAAAGATCCGGAAGATGCTAAAAACGTAATTGTGGAGATTCGAGCTGGTACCGGTGGCGATGAGGCAAGTATTTTTGCAGGAGATCTGTATAGAATGTACACAAAATTTGCTTCTGATAAAGGTTGGAAAACCGAAATAGAAGATATAAGTGAAGGTACTTCGGGCGGTTTTAAAGAAATTATCTTTAGTATTACCGGTGATGATGTTTATGGTACCATGAAATTTGAATCGGGTGTACATCGCGTACAGCGTGTTCCTCAAACAGAAACACAGGGAAGAGTACATACTTCGGCGGCAACTGTAATGGTTTTACCGGAGGCAGAAGAATTTGATATTGACCTAAAAACGAGTGATATACGTGTAGATTATTATTGTGCATCCGGTCCTGGGGGTCAATCCGTAAATACTACATATTCAGCTGTACGATTAACACATGAGCCTACCGGAATTTCGGCACAATGTCAGGATCAAAAATCACAACATAAAAATAAGGATAAAGCAATGAAAGTGTTACGATCCCGTATTTATGAAGTGGAACTAGAAAAGAAATTAAAGGAAGATGCTGCAAAAAGAAACTCTTTAGTTTCCAGTGGTGACCGATCTGCAAAGATCAGAACCTATAATTATCCGCAAGGTAGAGTTACCGAGCATCGAATAGGACTTACCTTATACGATCTAGGTAATATTATCAATGGTGATATCCATAAAATTGTTGAAGAATTAAAACTTCATGAAAATGCGGAGAAGCTAAAAGCATCGGATGAGGATTTGTAGGAAATCTTAATCTTGCTGGATGGTAGCATCTTAAATAAAAAAATCCTGAGCAAACGCTCAGGATTTTTATTTTATAAGCAAGAAATTAATAATTTATTTTACTTTTTCAACTATTGC
>JAUVCP010000259.1 GCA_030590765.1 Flavobacteriaceae bacterium
CTTCAAGAAATTACAGATAAATTTTATTTTGATAATAAAACTATTACAGCCAAGTTGATAGTTGAAACGATTAAGAATAAGAGTCAGGGTAGTTTTTCTATCTCTGAGTATATCAATTACTATCTTTACGATAAAGGTCAAATTAAGATATTGGCTAAAGGCTACTCAGCTAAGTTTATTACATTAAAATCATATTTAGAGAAATATTGTAAAGTTCGATATAATACAAATTCATTTGATATACGAAATGTAGATTTTAAATTTCTGAGTGATTTTGATATTTTTTTAAAAGCCATGGTTTCTAAACAATATGACCGTCCATTATCACTTGTTTACATACAAAAAATGCATAGTATGTTTAGAACAATTTTAATTTCTGCTCATAAAGAAGGTGTTATTAGGCATCCACCTTATCAAAATTTTCCTATCAAAAAAGTAAAGACTGAAATTAAGTATTTATCGTATTCTGAATTAGAGAGACTAAAAAATATTGATTTAAGTGATAATGAATCATTAGAAATTGTAAGGGATATATTTTTGTTTTCCGTTTACACAGGATTACGTTTTAAAGATTCACAAAGTATAACAGAAAAATCAGTTGAATACGAAAATGACAAACCAAAATACTTAATTAAGTATCAAGTAAAAACCAAAGACAAAGTTGAGATCCCTATACTTAAACCAACACTTTACCTGATTAATAAGTATAAAGACACAGAATACAGAAAAAAAACGGGTTGTTTAATGCCAAAATTCTCTAATGTGAAACTCAACGCATATCTAAAAGCGATCGGAGACATTGCTCATATCAAGTTGAAGTTAACACATCATGTAGCTCGCCATACCTGTGCTACGACTGTACTATTAGAAAATGGTGTTCCTTTGATTGAAGTTTCCAAGTGGCTTGGTCATGCAGATATTAAATCAAACAGTGTGTATGCTCATGTTACTAGAAATAAACTTGGTAATACAGCTGATAGGTTAGATAAACTTTTTAAAATGGATAATGTAGCCAGTTGATAGTACATTTTGTAACACATTAATAAAAAGTCCGTGAATTTTATGTTCACGGACTTTTAAGTTTATGCTGCTGAGTTGAATATTGAATTTAATCTACTAGCTGTATTATCCATTTTCAGTGGTGTTATTTTAGCATATATTTTGGTTGAATTAATGGAACTATGTCCTAACCAGTCTTTAACTTCATAGATCCCTACATCATTTTCCATCAATATGGTAGTTGCATAAGTGTGCCTAGCTACATGATGGGTCATTTTGAAAGGAATATTACATGATTTAGTTATTTTTTTAATGACTTTGTTGAAATAGGAATTTGATACTGGAGGCAGAACAAAATTTGATAAAATTCTGGCATCTGACTGATCATATTTTTCAATTAAGCTTTTGGCTTTTTTAAGCAATGGAATATCTAACAAAGTTTTATTCTTCATTTGTTCGTATATGAAAATTCGCTTATACTCTCCATTCTCAGTAGTAATGCTTTCCATTGTTAATGTTTTTGACTGTGTAAATCTTAACCCTGTAAAGACTGAAAACAAAAATATATCTCTAACATTTTCTTCTTTTTTAGTTTTAAGTTGTAGTTCCTCAATTTTTACAATTTCACTAGCTGTCAAGCGTTTAATTTTAGGAACACCTTTTTTTATCTTAAAAATATCATAAGGAGTTTTTCTAATATAATCTTCATTTAAAGCCTGACGTAATACATATCTGAAATATGAATGCTTACCTGCAATTGTATCTTGTTCTAAAGGTTTGTTAAATTGCTTTGACTTTATGGATTTAAGATATGCATCAAAATCGGTAATAAACTTCAAGTTTATCTTTTTCATGTTAAAGTCTTTGACCTTATGTTTTTGCCAGATAAAAGCACCAATATTTACTTTAAGTACCATATATTTATTATGATTAGATGAAGTTGTTGTTTTCTTCTTAAGTTCAATGATTCTGTCCAAATATTCTGAAATTCCCATATCTACCTTGTCCTTTCCGGTATAATAATCCTTAATAGATTTTGAATCAATATGGATCTGCTCGTATTCTAACCGATTAACTGTTTCCTGAATTTTATTCTCAATTTGAGCAAGCTCTCTTTTTATAAATGGATTATTAACAGGTTGCATAAATTCTTTATTCCATTCAGAGGGTTTAATGGTAAGCTGAGTAGCAAATTCATTTTTCTTTTGTTTGTGTATAATTCTACCGTAAATAGTGCATTTACCTTGTTTTTCAGTGTATTTATTTGTGTAAAATTTTAATGTGTATTTAGTTTGCATAATTGTTTTGTGTTTTTTTAATAATATCTTCTAAATCGTTATTATAATCTAAATCTTGTTTTAATTGTTCGTCTGTTCGGCCACCTGTCATATCCCAGACATCTACATGGATTCCCAGTTGCTCCATAACCGATAATTTTCGTTTTACAATGGAAACTGCATTTTCACTCATATCTGGAATAATCAGAACCCTGTAGCCTTTAAGAACTTTTATTTTATCCGATGTTAATCCATTGATACCACCATAGGCAAGCCACCAGTATTTTGGAAGAAGAATAGATGAAATAATAGCTGTTTTCTCAGATTCAACCAGTACATAAATATCTTTTTCTTTATCTCCAAATTTTAATAGATGTTCTCCAAATAAACAAGCTTTGTAACCATCCTCGTTTAAATAAGGAGATCTGACTTTACTGGTTCTTTTACCAGTTGTATCATATTTAATGGCCTTGGCTTTTCTTGCCATCAGGTTTTTGTCTACATTCCAAAACAAGGTGTAGCCGGTTGCATCCGTACCTAAATAGTATAAATTAATGACCCTTTCCGTTTTCTCATCACCATAGGTTTTACGGATATAAGCCAATAAATTATTTTCCGGTTGATGTGAAATACTTTTCTTTACCAAAGCAGGATCTATGTATTTTAATTCAACTTTCTTAGAATGATCAACAGGTCTATGTTCTGTTTTAATCTGATTAATTATTCCTGTGTCACAGACTTTTTTAAAATCCACCAGATTCTCATTCCAAAGATATTTTTCACCTTTTTTATCCTGATATTCTTGTTTGGGTAAACTTAATTTTCCACATGAGTGACAATATCCATATGGATCACCCATACCTATAAAGTTGATGAATTTCCCATTTTTGTTTGATTTATTACAGCAAGGTGTAATAAGCTTGTAATTTCGTTTTTGATTGAATTTTAAATCCAATTTTATTTTATCTAATTTCATATTTTATGAATTTGTGTGCAACCAGCAACCGGGAGTTAATAAGCTGTTATAAAGATTATTAAGCCTATTTTTTAGTTGATTCTGGTTGCATGGTTTTTATTTAATGATTTTTATTGTGCAACTGAAATCAACCACTTTTTAGAGATAATTACCTGTATTAAAGTAGGTTAAACCTCAGTTGCGAGTTGCACGTTATTCTTATTTTTTCCAGTTTCTGCTAATTGTACTTTTATCTTTTTTAGTAAAAATTGTTACCTCTTTTTGTGTTAATCCATTTTTCTTGGCATAATTGATCACTCCATTAAGAGAAGAATCAACATCATTCACCGGATTTAATTCCAGTAATATTTCAAAATTCAATAGATAAAATTCTGTAATATCAATTGCCAGTTGCACAACTTTTTTAGGGATTTTTTCAGGTATACCATCATATTCAGAAAGTGATATAATGGAATGAACAATGATGATCAGTTTGTATACATTGATATTTAGTTTGTCTAAATATTCTTTAACAGGTGTTTTAAACTCCGTTTTTCTGTTGATCAAGGACTGAGAATAATCAAACAAAAGATCTTCTGCTTCTTCATCCAAATAAAGAGTTGTTGGTTCTGTAAAAGGCTCTTTATAGCGTAGTTTTAGTGCTTTATTGATAAGATTACTATAACCATGAAGTACATCACTGGAAATATTTTCTCTGCTAACAGTATCATTACTTTCCAGATTAACCGTAAAGAGTAAACGATCCACAAATCCACTTTCCAGTTTTCCTTTTTCAAAGATTTTATATACCAGTTGATTTTGAATAGAACCAATGAGTAAAGGACATGCTTTATTAATTCTGTAACTATCCGTTGTCTTTCTGGAAATGATCACAGTACCATTAGTAAAACCCTCTAAAAATAACATCAACCACTGACTTCCGTCTCTACTGTTGGGATTAGACATATTATCAATAAGACCTGATAATTCATCCTTATATAAGCCGATTGAAATTGGGTTTTCATTATGGATCTTTAATGCAGCTTCAATGGTAGCATCTGATAGTAAGATCTGTTCTCTTTTTAGAATCTCTTTGTCCTTATCAGGTAAAGTTTTATTTTCTGCTTCTACCTGTTT
>JAUVCP010000024.1 GCA_030590765.1 Flavobacteriaceae bacterium
TTCGTTAAAACATTTTTTGTAATCTTCTTCTGATTTTTCAGTACAACCTGGATATCTGGGAGCTTGTTCTACCAACACAAATGGAACAGATTCTTCTTTTGGAGTTTCATCAATAACAGGCAGATTGTCTAAAATAGAATCATAGTTGATTTGCTTAGGAGGTTTGTTTAAGATGAATTCTTCAGAAGTTTCGTTTGGATCTGATTCATCAATGATGATCTTTGTTAATAATTTTGGTAATTTGTTTTGCAATTCATTAGTGGTTATTTCAGTCTTTTCAATATAAACAGGAGGGAAGACATAAATACTCGCATCATCAGATGTAATGATCTTGTGGGGTAAATTAAAAACAGTTTTAGTAAATTTTAATTCAATTGTGCTGTAAACGATTACAAGAGCTAAAAGAATTCCAAGTTGTAAAAATAATGATGAGTTTGAGTTGAATTGATCTTTATCGAAGTTGTCTTTCTTTGAGTTTTTCATAATTAAAATTTAAACGTTAAAATTATGTTAAAATCAAAGAGTGTGCCAAAAACTGTTTTTTAGTTTAATTCATGAGTTTTGCCTAATGATCCAAAACAACTAATGTTATTGGCAAAGTATAAGATACCCTTACTGGTCTGGTTCTTTGTAATCCCGGTTTCATTTTTGGTAATAATTTTACTACCCGAATGGCTTCTTTTTCCAATCTTGCATGTGGTCCGCGAGCTTTTACATTTGTGATTTCTCCATTTTTATCAATGGTAAATTGTACATACACTTTTTTCTTTCCGGAACTTAAACCTATCTCCTGGGCGATTTGTGTTCTAAACTTTTTGTTTACGTGTGCTTTAATTTTATCCTGCAAGCATTGTCTTTTTTGAGCCTTGCTTCCTGTACATCCTGGAAAAACCGGAGCTTCTTCAATTATGGCAAAAGGAATATCTTTTTCCAGAACTTCTTCTTCAATGATTTCTTCTATTTCATCTATTTCTATAGTTTTAATAGCCTCGGATTCGTCTGTTTCTGTAGATTCCAATACAGATTCCTCAATTTCCATTTTATCGGCTACGATCTCTATTCTTTCTGGTGCAGGAGGTGGAGGTGGAGGTGGTTTCACTTCAATAATCCTTTCTGTCATTGGAATAATTTCTTCTTCAATGTTCTCTAAACTTATGGTATTAAAATCACTTACAATTCTATCCACCGTTTTCCATTCTATTCCAATATAAATAATCAATAACGTTAATGCTAAACCAAGTTGAAAAAAAACTCTTCTGTGCGGAGTTAACCTTGCTCTACTGTATTTTTTAACTAACATAACAAAGCCTTTTATATGAATAGCTTAAAGTTAAGCAAATAGCTAATAATAGACAATGATTTTTATCATTTTAAATGAAACAATAGTGCAAAAAAAAGCATCCATTTCAAATGGATGCTTTTTTAAATTATATTTATTAGTGTTTATTCAACCACTAAGGTGATAGGAAGTGTATATTTTACACCAACTGCTCTTCCTCGCTGTTTACCTGGTTCCATTTTAGGAATCATATTCACAACACGAATTGCTTCTTTTTCTAATCGTTTATGAGGACCTCTTGCTCTTACATCAACCACATTACCAGTTTTATCAATTTTAAACTGAACATATACTCTTTTCCTACCTGGACTTAGTCCTAAGTCACCAGCAAGACCTGTATTGTATTTTTTATTTACCAATTTGGTAATTTTTTCTACCATACATTTTTTCTTTTGTGCATTTGTACCTTTACATCCAGGATAAACTGGTACATTTTCAATAATTGCAAAAGGCACATCATCAATTATTTCTTCATCTTCAACAACTTCTATAATTTCTTCCACTTCTACCGCTTCAGTTTCATCAGTTTCAGTTGATTCAAGAACAGTTTCTTCAATTTCAGCTTCATCTTCTACAATTTCAATTTTTTCCGGAGCAGGTGGTGGTGGTGGTGGTGGTTTAACTTCCTGGATATGTTCAGTGATCGGAATATCTATTTCTTCTTCTAATTCCGTACTAGCCAAACCAAGATCAGCAACAGTACGGTCAAATGTTTTCCATTCAATACCGATGTATATCACTAACAATGCAAGTGCTAATCCAAGCAACATAAATTGCTTATTATAATTTTCGAGATCTGCTTTTGGGTTCTTTTTAGCTTCCATATTTTATAAAAGTTTTACAAAGTGCTAATTTAATAAAATATTTAGCACAATTAC
This sequence comes from Flavobacteriaceae bacterium, assembly GCA_030590765.1. Classification (GTDB taxonomy): domain Bacteria; phylum Bacteroidota; class Bacteroidia; order Flavobacteriales; family Flavobacteriaceae; genus Lutimonas. The sequence continues at coordinate 2,218 of JAUVCP010000024.1, forward strand.
AAGTATTTTTTCAAATTGTGTGATACCAGTTTAATATTTTGTTAATAACTAAGGTAGCAATCAATACGCCAAAAGAGTTGGCAGCGACATCGTAAAGATCAGCTGTTCGATAATTAGTCAATCCACCTTGCAATACCTCAAGAATAATGCCATAAATTATTAGGATTAAAATCAATAAAACCTTAAATCTTTTATTCGTAATCTTTTTTCGCAAGGCAAAATACCAAACTATACTTAAAAAAAAGTAGGCTATGGCATGCAAATATTTGTCGCTGGATTTTATTTTTATTCCCAAATCCAACTTTGGTAAATGACTTAAGCTTAATAAAGCAATAGTTAGAGTTGTAATTATCGCAATTGCTAATGCATTATGCTCCAATAACTTCTTTATACGCTGCAGCATCTAATAAATCGTCAATTTGAGAATTATCTGAGATCTTTATTTTAATTATCCATCCATCGCCATAAGGATCAGAATTCACTTTTTCAGGAGCGTCTTCCAAATCTTCGTTAAAAGCAATAACTTCTCCACTTAAAGGCATAAATAGGTCTGAAACAGTTTTAACTGCTTCAACACTTCCAAAAACCTCATCTTTATCAATTGTCTCATCAACTGATTCAATATCAACATAAACAATATCGCCCAATTCTCCTTGAGCAAATTCAGTAATTCCTACAGTGGCAACACCGTCTTCAATTTTGATCCATTCGTGATCCTTAGTGTACTTTAAATTTTCTGGTAAGTTCATTTTTAATTGCTTAAAATTTATATAATTTATTAATTTCCAATAATATATCTAATACTTATCCCTCCATTTATTGAGCTTCTTGGGTAAGTAGTTGAGATTGCAAATTTAGACTTATTATAATCAAAGAAGAAGGATGTGAGTAAATTTTTATTTAATGAATAATCAGCTAAAAATTTAAATGACACTAAATTTTGACCTCCGGTAACCTGATTATTATCAATATCATCTGCAATTGCAAAAGCACGAATAATAGTTACGTTATCTCTTATTCCTAAATCGGCTTTAAAATTAATATCCCCTTGAAATTTGGTTGTTCTGTTTCCTGTTTTGAAGCTCATAACAACATTTTTAACTCTGTATCCTAAGCCTAAAATTAATTCATTTCCGGAAACTTCTGTAACAGTATTGTTGTTAAAATTTAAATTTAATGCTTTATCTTTATTATAAGCTGCCCTTAATGAAAAAGAATTTTTCATTTTTAGATCTACTTTTACCAATGGAGAAAATTCTTCGATCAGGGTAACACCATTGTAAAGTTGTTGTGGATTAAAATTTCCTGCAATATCTCTGTTGCTGTCTCCGTATGGATTATTGTTGTCATATTTTAAGTTATTGGTATAAGAAAGAATTGAATAAACAGATCTGTAGCTATGTTCCAAAGTAACCGTTCTAAAATTATTCTTTATCCAGCCAATTTTATTCAACCCTTTATAGGTTATTCTCCAGTTAGGTATAGGTGTATTTCTAAAAGCGCTAAGTTGTATGGAACTAGCATCTTTACCTGAATATGCTGCTAAAAATGACGGAAGTACAACATCTTGGTTAGTTCCTCCAAAACCGTCTATATTTCCACCAGTTTTGCTGGCTAATCTTTGAGAAATAATGTTTCTGTTATCCTTAAATTCTTGAAATGCTACATCTCCATCATTAAAAGTAGAGCCAAGCATAAAATAAGATATGCTAAAATTACCTACTGCATTTTGAGGGGTTTCATTAAAAGCTCCATTTATCACATCTAACTGTTGCACAAAACTTTCGGTAAGTGTTCTGTTTCCAAATATTTCAATATCCAGACTTCTTGTTGGTTTTATGCTAGCGGAAAAATCAAATTTATTAAAATGTGATTTACTATAATTTTTTGAATAATAATTATCATTGAGGTCTCTTGAAAGGAGCCACCCATTTTCAAGTGCTTGGTCAATGATGCTTGCCTGACTTCCAAAAACAAACCCAAAAGTAGGGGCAAGGCTACCTGAGTGATTGTCACGGCCTAAAAATCCCATTTCAGGAATATATCCAGGTAAAAAAGTTCCGTTATTTTCTGTGTACGATAATCGGATATTTTTAACTGAGGTTAAAATATCTACACCAACACGTCCAATTTTCTGACCAACAGATAACTTCTTTTTTGTTTTGACAACTGCTCCTGAGTTTGGATCTTGTTTGGCATCGATTGTTTTGGTTTTGGTAAATAATTTATCCAAACCAATATTTTTATATAACCTGTCCATGGTCATATCAGCTGTAAAATTATGGGTATTTGCATTTTGAATGGTATTTCCCACCGATTCGATTATAGAAAAAGATGGTGCCTGCCAGTCATAATCAGCTGTATAGTTATATGTACCACTAATAAAGTCTAAATATTTAAACTTGTCAAAAGGAATTTTATAGGTTAAATTAAGTGTTTGGTGATAATGTTCCGGTCTTCCTATTTGGAAAAAATTATTATATAATTGAATATCCTCTCCTTTGTCAAACTGGTCATATACATAATTGTTTAATGCTCTAAAAGTAAACTGTAATGATTTAGTTAGATTATAGGACAATAAATAGTCCCAGTCAAACATAAAATTTCTTTGTTTTAAAGTAGGTAACTCTGGTAAACCTTCAACCAGTGAACGAGACAATTGTTCATTATAATTACGTATGATATTCGAATTCAAAGAAAAAGATGTTGGTAACAAATTCAAATTAAAGTCTCTGATGAATTTTAAATAATCCTTTTCACTTGCCAATCCCCATTTTTTGAATGGTTCAATTACAAATGGTTGAAAACTGTAATTATAATTAGCTGAAGCTCTTAACTTTTGATCAATAAATTTCTGTATATTGTAATCTCTATGGTAAATCTCATTGTACAAATAAGAAACTGATAGATTTTCAACATCATAAAAATGAGGTTTTCTATCATAGGATGTTTTATTTTTTCGAACATTAATAAAATTCAAACTCTTTCTTTGCGTATAATCTCTTGCTACATCAGTGTTGGTACTTCCTTTATCAAAAACAACATCTTCATATTGCGGATCGTATTTTGGATCTCTAAACTCTTCACCATAGCTAAAATTAACAGGAATGCTTAGACTTACCCTATTTGGTAATAACTGCCCAATATTTATATTTGAAACAACCCCATACTGTTTAACCTCATCCTGACTTCTTTCATTCACATTTTGGTCTAATGATCCAAAACCTATGGTATGCATACTACCTGTAACAGAAACATCAGCAAAATCGGCAAAATTGGCATCAGCATTAACAATTGCAGCCCAGCTACCATCATTATCAAAATCAGAAACCCTCAATTCATTAAACCATAATTCCATACTTTTTGGTAAGAGTGCATTGTTTTTTACACCCAACATAAAAGTTCGGATATTGGAAAGATTTGGATTACCTTTTATTCTAATTCGGAACTCAGTAGGTTCTCCTGGAATAGAAATAGGAAATAATTCGTTTACAGCTGCACCCTGATCCAGGCGTTCCAGTTTTAAATGCCCAAAATTTTCAATGCTGGCATTGATGTTGTTTAATTCTGGCCATATATCTTCTGCAATTTGTGCTCCAAAAGGAGTTATTTTAAGTGGAATTTCTATTTGATAATAATTATTGTCTGTATCACTTCCCAACCTCACAATACCTATCAATTCGTCATCTTTTACGCCATCACTAACCCCAATACTTTCGGCATGAATAAACATTTTTAATTGTTTATACATTCTAATATCAAATGTGGTGTTCTTAAATACGGCTCGGGTTTCACCGGGTTCAAGATCAGTTACTTTTACAGATAGGGATTGTTCATTTTGCTGTTGAATTGTTGTACTGCCCTGTAAACGTTCCCGTTTAATCCCGGGTGGTAAAACATAAGGGATTGGTTGTCTATCTTCATTTTCTTCAATGTTTACAACTCCAACTTCAAATTTTTGATTTTGAATAGGTGTTATCTCTTGTGGAGGCTGAATCGCATCATTTAAAGTTTTTGTATACCTTCTCCAATCTCCTCTCACTAATTGTAATTCACCAAAACGCAAAACTACAGGAATCTTAAATTTTGTTAAGAACATCCTCATGAATCGGATAGAAGTAAACCCTGTCATATCATTGATAATATTATTAGGATCTTCGGGTGTTGAAATCGGAATTCTAAACTGGTACCAAGTAGTAGATAGAGTAGTGTTATTAGGTAATTTAACTGTGCTGATTTTCTTGTCAACAATGTAATTCTGACCAACCACCAAATCATTTCTGTTTAAAGAAACCTTGTATTGGTAATAACTCTCCACAGCACTCATGGTTTGATCTTTGTTGATATCTTCTACATCAGGATATGAAGTTGAAGAAGTAGGGAAGCTTTCTGTTGAATTGTTAATCGTAGGAGAATTTCCCTGCGTTAAACCAAAGTCTCTATATCTTGTAATAATAGAAGCATCATCATTATCTTGTTCCTTGCCTCTAAAATATTTAAAGTTATCGGCCGATGGATCAGAACCAAATAATGAGCCAAATTTGACAGCTTCATCTTCGTCATTTATACCGTCTAAACCGAGATCCTGATGTGTCCTTGAGGCATCATTTTCATCAAATGCATATAATAACGACTGATTTTTTGGAATGGAGGACCAGGGTGTTATTTCTACATTATTCCCTGGGATTTGAACACCATCTTTTGGCAGACCATTTTCATACATTTTTCGGTCGTCCTTTAAAATGTCTTCTGAAATACTTCCCAGATTAAAATATAATTCTCCGTTAAAATCAGCGTTTGTTGGTGGAGTGGCAGGTGCTCCTTCTTTTGGTTTAATGGAATAGTTCTCATAAGGATCCATTAACCAAAACTGGATATATTCAATATTTGCCTGCTGGAAATTCGTTGTTGTTAAAGCTCTTGTAATTCCGCCCCAGCGATCTTCTGGATTTGGGTATTTTCCTTGTCCGTCATAACCATTATCATAGTTGTATGATCCCCTCTCTGATGGAAAATAAGAAAGGTCAAAACTTCTAATGATGGAAGACTGGGTGATATCAAGATCTACATTTGGAAATAATTCATAGTAATTTATTTGTCTTACTTCTGCTCTTGATAACTCATCACTGTCAATATTTCCAGGTCTTAATTGTGATCCGTAAAACAAGCGGTCAATATTGTACCATGATAGTTTTGATCGTTTTGCACCAGATCTCAGTTCGTTAGGAAGGCCGGGAGCTAAATTACCGTTGTTAAAATCAAGGTCACCTGTTTGTCCCTGAGGTGTACTTGCCAAAAACCATTGCTTAGGTGATTTTACATCTAAAGGGATTTGAGCTCCTTCAAAATCATCAATATAGGAAGTGGCTGCTCCGTCCAGATCTATTCCACTCGGTGTCCCTGGTAATAAGTGTGCAACTTCAGCTCTGATGGATATATTAGATGGTGCATCCGTATCAATATTTGGTAATTTATTCACCCATTTTGTGAATAATGGGACCTCTTTGTTATAAGTTAAATATGCTCCAAATATGGTATTATTAACAGGTTCAGATCCATATTGAGCCTTTTGTGTTAATGGTTTTTCATTTAAATTAATAATGTTACCACCAACAGCTAAATTGTCATTAAAAACGTGTAAAACATCAACACCCATATATCTTTTTCGCTGTTGATTGAATCCGATATTATTTTCAACAGATACCTGAATCGGTGCATTAGATTCAACTAAAGTTGGATTGATGATCTGCACATTTCCAACATTGTAATCAACAACATAATCCACACCTTCGATCAGCTCTCGGCCTCCTGTTGTAACAGTAACAGATCCACGTGGTACATTAAAAGCCCCCAAAGGAATTCCATTTTTACTTTCTGCTTTAAAATATCCTTTTATAAAATATTTATCCTTTTGCTGAAAATCATTTTGAGCTTCTGATTGGGTACGATCATAAAGTTCGGTAAAAACATAAACATCATCCTCTGGCACTAAAATATTGTCAAGATCTTTTCCAAAAGGTTCGATCGTTGGAAATATTACATAACCATTTCTTGAATCTATGGTAATTCCTTCAACATAATCAAAAAAACCATCCCCTTCAGGCATCACATTATTGTTTTGATCTAATCTGTCTAAACGCATTAAATTCAATAGTGTTTTTTCATTTACACCTGGTGTTTGTGCATTTTGTAAAATGTTTACAGGTTTACCAGTACTGTCATCATTGTATAGTAATTCCAGTCTAAAGCCTTCTTTTTGTAATTGGAATGCACCCGGAATTTCATAAACATTTTTAAGCATCAGATCCCACATTGGAATACTTGCATTGATAATTTCACTACGCAACATTTTAACAACGAGGTTGTCTGGAGCAATTACACCATCATCAGTTAATTCACCAACTTTATAAACATCTGTGCCATCGGTATATTCATAGGCAATTGCCAAAACATCACTTTCTGCAAGTCTTCTTTTTAAAGTGATGAATCCAAGTTGTGCGTTCATTGTAAAGTCAACTCCTTGAACCAGTTTTATGGCATTTTCTAAAATAGTGTAGTCTCTTCCTTGTGCCATGCTATATGGTGATAAGGCCTGACCTACGCTGGATATTTTACGAATTGGTCCGTTAAGAGTAAGTAGGTCGTTTAAATTATTTGCTTCATTAGACGGGTCCTGAGTGCCAGGAATTGGATTTACATTTGCAGGTCCAATATTTACAGGGTTATTTTCACCTAAATCAGCTAAAGCCACAATATTTCTGGTTCCTATGGTAGTTGCATTTCTGTTGGTTACCCAGATCTCAATACGTGTAATGTTAATGGAACTATTAATAAGAGGAAAATTAACAAGAGCCGAATTATATTGATCTCTAAAATTATGTGCTACAAAAAAGTGACGATTGGTATCGTAGTTACTCACTTTAAAATCAAATTCATTGATGACTGAGCCTCCTTGTGCTGAAACGGACTGAACCTGAGATCGTTGCTGTGAAAATATAGCAGTTACCATTGTATTACCAAATTGTAATTCGGTTTTGGCACCAAAAAGGTTTTGAGCACCTGTAACCAACGAATTTCTGATGGGCATGGATACATTTCCTACTTCAATCTTTCTAATAATATCATCTTCGGTAGGCGTATATTCCAATTTTACCATATTTTGGAAATTGAAAGTAGATTGTGTATCAAAATTTGCTGAGATTCTCAGTCTGTCACCAATTTTAGCATTTAAGCTGGCACTGATCTCCTGGCCAAAATCAAAAGTAGTACTTTGTCTGTTTTGTTCAGACAATTGTGGATTTTCAACTTTTTGATGGATTAATCCCATTTTGATAAGTATAGAACCTTGTGGATTAACTTCAATGGCATTTCCACCAAAAATACTTTCAAAAAAATTAGAGTTTACATAGTAAGTTGGTAACAGATTTTTTTGCGCATCAGCACTATTTTTTGTCCTGCCATCAACTGCACTTATTTTTTCCTTTGCATATTCCAGCATATCCCTTTGAAGACGGTATTCCCTATACTCTTCGGCCGACATGTAAGTAGGGTGCTTTAAATAATAATCTCCAATTTTTTCATAAAATATATAAGTTCCACTTTGTGGATCATAAATAACCTCAGATTCAGATTTGATATTTAAAAAAAGATTTCCTTTTTGTGAATTATTAAAAGAGTAGGGTAAAGGGGAAATAGTGTCTTTTTTTTCAGAAGTAATTGAACTGCTATTGTTTAGTTGATTATTAGTAGTTGATTTTTGAGCGGAAATTACACCTGCACTAAATAAAAGCACAATAAATATAAAGGAGAGATTATATTTAAACTGATTTTTTTTTGTCAAATTTTTACAAGTTTTTAAGTGCTTTTTTGATTAATTCTTCCAGACTAATATTGGGAGAATCCTGTAAAATAACTTGTATTGCCGAATCCACTTTTTTTCTAGCAAACCCTAGTACTTCCAATGCTGATAACGCTTCGTTTTTTATTGTATTGTTTGAAACTGCAATATCTTCTGATAATTCATAGGTTTTTAATATTTTATCTTTAAGATCAACAATTACCCTTTGAGCAGTTTTAATACCAATACCTTTTACAGATTTTATTTTTTCCACATCCTCAGAAGCAATTGCCTGCTGAATTTCTTTGGTGTCCATAGAAGATAACATAGTAATTGCTGTACTTGGTCCAACTCCGGAAACGGATATTAAAAATTTAAAGATCTCTCTTTCTGTTTTGTCTGCAAAACCAAAAAGAATGTGAGCATCATCTCTAATGTTTAAATAGGTATACAATTTTACATTTTCATTATCGGGTATTTTAGAAAATGTTTGCAATGAGATAGGTAAATAATAACCCAGCCCATTGCATTCAACAACAACGTTTGACGGATTTTTCTCAATTAGTTTGCCTGAAATATGTGTAATCATTTATTTAGCTAAAAAAACTAGCCAAATGTAATGAATTTATTGATTACTTTTTATTCTTTCTTGCGCATCAACAACAGCAACATTTACCATATTTACAATTTCATCAACACTGGCTCCAAGTTGAATCAAATGAACAGGTTTTTTAAGTCCCATTATAATTGGACCGATAGAATCTGCTTTGTTTAATTCTTTAAGTAACTTATAACTGATATTTGCTGATTCTAAGTTAGGGTAGATCAATCCGTTCACTTTTTTATTTTGTAATTTAGAAAAAGGGAATTTCTCTGCTCTCATTTTAGTGTTTAGTGCAAAATCTGCCTGAAGTTCTCCATCAATACAAATATCAGGGTAATTCTTATGTAAATATTGAACTGCTTTTACAATTTTTATACTTGACTCAGATCTGGCCGAACCAAAATTAGAATAAGATATCATGGCTAAGTTAGGTGTTAATCCAAACATTCTCATTGCATTGTGAGTCATTTTGGAAATCTCTACCAATTCCATACTATTTGGATTGATATTCATAGCTGTGTCTGATAAAAATAAGGGTCCTCTTGAAGTTAACATGATATTGGTTGCCGAGATTCGATTGATACCATCCATTTTTCCTATTAATTCAATAATTGGTTTTGCAACAGTAGGATAACTGCTGGTATAACCTGTAACCAAAGCATCGGCATCGTGACATTTTTCATTTACCATCATTGCTGCAAAATAGTTGCGTTCTCTCATTCTTTTTTGTGCTTCAAAAAGATTCAATCCATAACGTTGTTTCTTTTCCCAGTATATTTTAGCAAATCGATTTCTTCTTTTTTCTTCTGCTTTTGATTTAGGATCTATTATTTTTAGGTTAGCATCAAATTTCAACTCTTTCATCATTTTTGAAATAGTAGATTTATTGCCTAAAAGTATTGGTATAGCAACTCCTTCTTCATAAACAATTTGAGCGGCTTTTAGCACATCTAAATGATCAGCTTCAGCAAAAATTACCTTTTTCGGATCAGTTTTAGCTTTGTTGGTTATTAATCGCATTAATTTGTTACCGGAGCCCAAGCGTTCTTCCAATTCTTCTTTATAAGCATCCCAGTCTTTGATCGGTTTTTTTGCCACACCGGATTCCATTGCTGCTTTTGCCACAGCTGGTGGAATTTCATAAATCAATCGCAGATC
>JAUVCP010000312.1 GCA_030590765.1 Flavobacteriaceae bacterium
ATTTCATCGTAATCCTCAACAGCTTTGTCGTGATCTAAAGATTTGCTTTAATTTGTGTTTTCCGTAATTTTAGCCAGACAGTCGTCTGGATATTTTTTCATGGCACAAAGCAATGCCGTAGAAGATGTTTGCCCTAAACCACATCTGCTGGCAAGTTTGATGATCTTACTCCATTCTTTAATGTCATCTAGATCTTTTTGCTCGGCATTACCCAATAAAAATTTTTTAAGCTTTTTCTTTAATAAAAAGTTACCTGTTCTACAAGGAACACAGATTCCACAAGATTCTTCAACAAAAAATCTATTGACATTCTTCAAAATATGCAGCAGATCCCGGTCTTTACTAAAGGTCATAAATGAACCTCCACTTCGTATACCAACAGCACTTATTTTTTTTGAGTATTCAATGGGATCATCAGGATTGAATCTTATTTGCTCTGCTAAAAGATTTTCTCCTGATATCTCTCTTTCAAAATCATCCTTTGAAAGACATTCACCTGAATAACCGTTAAAAAGTATGAAATTTGGATTATGGGCACCTATAAGGCTTAAAAAATCTTTTAATTTCATACCCCATTCAATTTCATATATTCCAGGTTTATCACAATCACCAGATACACTTATTAATTTTGTTCCAGGTGTTATTTCAGTACCAATATTTAGCCATTTTTCAACACCCATTTCTAAAATTCTAGGCACAGCACACAATGTTTCCACATTATTTACCAATGTAGGTTTTCCTAAATATCCTCTTTCTACCGGAAAAAATTCTTTGATCGTAGGTTCTCCCCTTTTCCCTTCCATTGATTGTATCATTGCCGTTTCTTCTCCACATACATAGGCACCTGCCCCCATGTAAACACTAACATCAAAATTGAAATTCTCAATTCCAAGAATATGATCACCCAACAAACCTTTTTCTTTAAAATCAATAATTCTTTTTTCAATCTTATCTTTTAAATAGGCATATTCTGCACGTAAATAAATAAAGCCTTTGGTTGCTCCAACAGCATATCCAGCTATAGCCATGCCTTCAAGAAGTAAATCCGGATGCCTGTTCATTAAAACACGATCTTTAAAAGTTCCTGGTTCTCCTTCATCTGCATTACAGATTACATATTTTTGATCTGCATGATTATTCTTACAAAACTTCCATTTTAATCCTGTTGGGAAAAATGCTCCTCCTCTACCAGCTAATTTTGATTGTTTAACCAAATCAATAACCTTATTGGAGTCCATTTTTTTCAACATCTTCAAAGCAGAGCCTGGAATGTTGTTCTTAAAAAAAACTGTCTTATCTTTAGTTGGTGTATATCGAATATTATTTTTGGGAACCTTACTTAGATCTTCAATTTTTTCTCCTTTTCGCAATCTTGAAATAATATTTTTAACTTTTATTGCAGTAAGATCTGTAAATGCATTAAAATTTATAAGTGCAGAGGTCTCTTGATCACTTAGACCAATACAGGCCGTTTCAAATAATCCAAACATTTTATCATCAGATACCTGACCAAAACTAACACCTACTCCCTTTTCAAAAGCCTTTTTAACTTCTTTATAATTCTTATGCTTGGAAACTATTGAATTATTTAAATAGATAGTGTATTTACCTGCGTGTTCTCTATGGTAAAAGTGATAAAAAGAGATAACCCCTTCCAGTTCCATTCTTGAAATATCAAATTCTTTGGAGATCTTTGTCATATCATCATGACTGATAAATCTTCGCTTTTTTTGAATGTCCCATAAAACATTCATTAAGCTAGTTTTTAATAGTTTTTCTTTTAAAATACTCATAGTAAATATAATTGATATTATACGTAACAAATGTAACTCTCAATAAATATTTAATAAATGACAAATATCAGTAAATGAAAAAATAATAAATAGCAAGAAAAATGAAATATAATTTAGAGAGTTTGAGTAATAATATTGTAACTATTTGAAAGGATCTTACATTAATCAACTGGAATTTAAGAAACTTCTAAGGCTTTAACCCTTAGCTCTTTTCCCTGAAGTATTCCTTTTAAAAAACTATTGCATTTTGGGCAGGAATCATATACATGATCTATATCAAAAACAGTATCACAATCTATACATTTTGCTTTTGCTTTGATAATAGTAGTCTTTTTTACAGCATTTTCTAAAACAGTATCTTTCACTGCAGATGGCCACACAAAATCGAGTGAATCAAATTCAATACCTGCTAATGTTCCAATTTCAAGTTCAATCAGATCAACTTTTTTAGCATTTGCTTTTGTAGTTTCTTCCTCGGCTATTTTAACAATACCTAAAGCGATGGATAGTTCATGCATTTTATTAAAATTATTGTTTTCAAAATTAGTAAAACAGGTTTAAAAAACACAATAATATCCATTTAATACATAACAAAAAAATACTTACAGTGGGTCTATCCTCTATTTTTAATACTTCTAAATAAGTTGAAACATGATATTTATCATATTTTTTAAATCGAAATCTAATAACTTAACACTCTGATAATAAAATATATACTTATTTAATCAAAATATAGCATTATGAATAACAAATCTAAAAAAGAGGATACCTACTATGAAAGCATAATAAAAAAAGGTTATTCTCGTAGGGATTTTATGAAATTTGCTACTGCAATTACAGCATTTATGGGATACGAATCAACAATGGTTTCTCAGGTTGTAAAAGCATTAGAAACTAAAAGAAGAATTCCGGTTATTTGGGAACATTTTCAGGAATGTACAGGTTGTTCTGAATCATTTATTCGTTCAGACCATCCACTTTTGGCTGATTTGATTTTAGATAATATTTCATTAGATTATACAGATACACTAATGGCTGCCTCAGGCCATAGTGCGGAAGAGGCAAAGCAGGAATCTATGAAAGAAAATCATGGAAAATATATTCTTGTTGTTGAAGGTGCCATCCCCACAAAAGATGATGGTGTTTATTGTACAATTGCAGGAAGAACCGCTGTAGATATTTTAAAAGAATCTGCTGAAGGTGCTGCTGCTATTCTTACTTTTGGTAGCTGTTCTGCATGGGGAGGCGTTCAGGCAGCACATCCAAACCCTACAGGATCTGTTCCTGTTGATGCCATTATCAAAAATAGACCTATCGTTAAAATTCCAGGGTGTCCTCCTATTGCAGAGGTAATGACCGGTGTTGTTGTTCATTATGCCACTTTCGGAACTCTTCCTGAGCTAGACTCTATGGGAAGACCAAAACAATTTTACGGAAAAAGAGTTCATGATAGCTGCTACAGAAGACCCTATTTTGATGCTGGATTATATGCCGAAAGCTATGATAGTGCTGAAGCAAAAAAGGGTTATTGCTTGTATAAATTAGGCTGTAGAGGTCCGGTTACTTATAATTCCTGCGGAACAATGGAATGGAACAATGGTGTGAGTTTTCCAATTAAATCAGGATATCCTTGTATAGGTTGTAGTGAAGATAATTTCTGGGATAATGGACCTTTCACTGAAAGATTAACGAATGTACCAGGAATGGGTATTGAAGCTACTGCAGATAAGATTGGTAAAATTGTATTAGGTACAACTGCAGTAGGAGTTGCTGGTCATGCCATTCTTACCAATATGGCAAAGAAAAAAGAAATGAAAGCTGCTCA
>JAUVCP010000173.1 GCA_030590765.1 Flavobacteriaceae bacterium
ATTCAACATTTAAGTATAATAATCCGCATGATAATCAAGAGGTGACTTTGACTATTCAGGCACTAGAAGAAACAAAATGTAAAAAAATTTACGTGGAGATTGATAATTATAAAAAAATTGAATTTCCTGTAACTCTATCAAATAATCAAATAATTCGCTATAACGGAGGAAACACAGCGTTACTTTATGATAAAAATTGGAATAAAATTAAAACAATCCAATTAAAAATGAAGAAAATGGAGATAGACAAAGGTGACCATTCTTTTGCTGTAGATTGTATTTTTTTAAGTGGAAAAAAATCTAAGATTAAGGTAGAGGTAAAAACTATTGGTGGTGCAGTCAGATTAAAAATATAAATGATGAGAAAAATGAGAACATTTCTAATTATCCTATTATTGACACCTTTTATGCTGAAGGCTCAGACAGAAATAACGCAAGATTCTATTTTTTATAAACAAAAAATGGAATGGTTTAAAGAAGCCAAACTTGGAATTTTTATCCATTGGGGTATTTATGCCGTAAACGGCATCAGTGAATCCTGGTCATTTTATAATAACTATATTTCCCATGAAGATTATATGAAGCAGCTAAAAGGTTTTACTGCTAAAAAATATGATCCGGAATATTGGGCAAAGTTGATCAAAGAAAGTGGTGCAAAGTATTCAGTCATAACTTCTAAACATCATGATGGTTTTGCTTTATGGAATACAAAATATGGTAATTTAAATGCTGTAAAACAATCTGCTGCAAAGAAAGATGTTCTTACTCCATTTGTTAAAGCACTTCGTAAAAATGATTTGAATGTTGGAATTTATTTTTCATTACCAGATTGGTCTTCTGATCTTTATACAAATTACACCAGAGATATCAAACGATACAAAATAGAAGATGATCCAAAACGATGGGATAAGTTCAAGAAGTATTACCAGGGGCAGCTAAAAGAACTGGCTACAAATTATAAACCGGATATTTGGTGGTTTGATGGTGACTGGGAACACAATGACAAGGAATGGGATGTGCCTAAGGTGAAATCAATGTTGCTTTCAAGCAATCCAAAAACGATCATCAATTCAAGATTAAGACAAAAAGGTGATTATGATACACCCGAACAAGGCTTGCCAATCATGAAACCTAAATCAAAATATTGGGAATTATGTATGACAATGAATGAATCCTGGGGTTATCAGCACAGCGACAATCATTATAAATCATCTCAACAGGTCATTGATATATTTGTAGATTGTATTTCAAAAGGAGGAAATTTACTTTTAGATATTGGTCCAAAAGCTGATGGTACAATTCCTGATGAGCAAGTAAAGATCTTAAAGGATCTGGGAAGATGGACAAAAAAACACAGCAAGGCAATTTATGGAACTCAAGCTGGAATTCCATATGAATATTATTATGGACCAACTGCATTATCAAAAGATAGTACATTGTTATATGTTTACGTTCGTGATATTCCAAAAGATGGAAAAGTTGCCCTTAGAGGAATAAAAAATAAGATAAATAGAATTTATGTAGTTGGAAATGGTGCAATGTTAGAACATGATGTATTTAGTAAAGTATACTGGAGTTCGTATCCAGGTTTGACCTATATTGATGTTCCTAAAGCAGTTATTGATAAATATTATACCGTAATTGCAGTTTTACTAGACGGTAAAATTGATCTGTATGATAAAGTGCATGGGGCAATTGAGAGTAATTAAAAAAAATAAAATGTTTAGAGACGAGTATATAAAAAAGAGATTACTGTTATTGATTTTTATTGGAGGTAGCTTTATTATTTACGCACAAGAAATAACTTCTTATGTAAATCCATTTATTGGAACCTCGAATTTTGGAACCACATATCCAGGGCCAATTGCACTTAGAGGAATGGTTAGTGTTACTCCGTTCAATGTTTCAGGAAAGCAAAATAAATTTGATAAGGACAGCCGATGGTTGTCAACTCCATATGTTCACGAAAATTCTTTTTTAACAGGATTTAGCCATGTACAACTAAGTGGTTCTGGATGCCCGGAATTTAGTGTTATTCTGGCTATGCCAACAACAGGAAACATTGAAACAAATCACCTAAACTACGGTTCAACATATTCAAATGAAAGCTCAAGAGTAGGGTATTATTCAAATATTATAGATAAATATAATGTAAAAGTAGAGTTAACAGCTACTACAAGAGTGGGAGTTAGTCGATATACTTTTCCCAAAGGACCTTCAAACATTCTTCTTAATCTTGGTTTAGGATTAACCAATGAGCAAGGAGCAAGTGTGAAAGTGATTTCTTCAACTGAAATAGAAGGGGTTAGATCTGTTGGTTCACTATGTTATTATAAGCCTGAAGAAGCTTACCCATTATATTTTGTAGCAAAATTCTCAAAACCTGCTGATGAATTTGGAGCATGGAAAAAACCAACATTTTATAAAGGAGTAGAAGCCCAGTGGATGGGGTACAATGGAAAGACTAGATTAATGAAAGGTTTTATGAAAGAAGTAGTAGGTGATAGTATTGGAGCCTATATGCGTTACAATTTTAAAGAACCTACTGAAGTTGAAATGAAAGTAGGAATATCTTACGTAAGTATAGAAAATGCACGTGAAAATTTGGAAAGAGAAACTGCAGGGAAAAGTTTTCAGCAATTAGTTACTGAGGTTAGAGAGAATTGGAATAAAAATTTATCTAAAATCAGGGTTGAAGGTGGAACTGAGGAAGATAAAATAATATTTTATACAGCACTTTATCACACATTAATTCAACCAAATACATTAAATGATATAAATGGTGAATATCCAAAAATGAGAACAAGAGAAACGATGAAAACCGATGGAACTAGATATACCGTTTTTTCTTTGTGGGACACTTACAGAAATTTGCATCAACTAATGACACTTGTATACCCAAAACAACAATCTGATATTATAAAGAGTATGCTTATTGTATATGATGAGAGTGGATGGTTACCTAAATGGGAGCTAAATGCTACTGAAACTACTACGATGGTAGGTGATCCTGCAGGAATTGTTATAGCAGATTCATACTTAAAAGGTATTCGAGACTTTGATATAAATAAAGCATATCAAGCTATGATAAAGAGTGCTGAACAGCTGGATAATAACCTCTTAAGACCAGGCATAAAGGATTATTTAGAGAAAGGATACTTAACTACACAAACAACTAGTAGTGGATCGGTATCTACTACTCAAGAGTATAACATTGCAGATTTCTCAATTTCTCAATTAGCCAATGAATTAGGCAAAAAAGACGATTATAAAAGATTTTTTAAGCGTTCAAAATCATATCGAAAATTATTTGATTCTAAGTTTAACCTACTACGACCTAAAAATCATGATGGAACTTGGTTGGTGCCGTATAACCCTGAAACTGGGGCTAATTTTGTTAAGAATCCAGGATTTATTGAAGGTAATGCATGGCAATATACATTTATGGTTTCTCATGATGTAAAAGGACTAATGAAACTTATGGGAAGTAAAAAAGTTTTTGTTAAACAATTACAAAAAGTGTTTGATAACAAGCAGTTTGATATGGCGAATGAACCAGATATTGCTTATCCGTATTTGTTTAACTACATTAAAGGAGAAGAATATCGAACGCAAAATAAAGTGTCAGAATTACTAAAATCGTATTTTAAGAACACTCCAGACGGATTGCCTGGTAATGATGATTCAGGAACAATGTCTGCATGGGCTGTTTTTTCTATGATCGGTATATATCCAGTTTCTCCTGCAGAACCTTTTTATGCAATCACCGAACCTATTTTTGATAAAATTACAATTCAATTAGACAGTAGTTATTATAAAAATAATCAAATAATTATTGAAAAAGAAAAGGATAAAAAAGGATCCTTTAAAGGATTGCGTTTGAACGGAAAACCCCATAAAGGATATTTTATTTCTCATAAAGATTTGGTAAATGGAAACCTGTCAAAAATTATGATAGAGTAAGGTTAGATCATATAGCGTAAAAAAGGGAATCAACGATTCCCTTTTTTTATTCTATCATAATTCTTCTTGTAGCTTGTTTGTTTCCTTCATTGATCTTTAAGAAATATAAGCCTTTACTTACCTTGGAGAGATCCAAAGCATAATGAGTCATCAAGATGTTTTTATCCTTAAAAACAAGTTTTCCTGTAATATCATAAACAGAAACTTTCATTTCAGAACTGGTTTGACGCTGGATGTTAAATATAGCTGATGAAGGGTTTGGGTAAATTTTAAAATTTTCTAAAGAGTTATTTTTAATGGCTAGAATAGCTGTTGCATCAATTACAAAATTATCAATTACGGCACCTTGATGATTTTCAGCCTCGTCAGATTTAAAAACGAATCTAAAAATAATGTTTGCTTCATTTGTAAAACCAGCTAAATTATAATTATACTCTTTAACAGTTAAATCTGTATCTGTCCATTGTTTTCCTACAGTAATCGGCCTTTCAGGATTTATATAATCGCTGTTATACCAATTAGGGTCGCTTGAATTTCCAAGGATATGCCAAGATAGACCTGCGTCAATAGTGTACTCCATATACAAAACATCCCAGTCTTTTTCAATATCAAAAACCATTTCAAATTTTAAAACCGGATTCTCCATCTGAGTCAAATCATAACAAGGGGATACTAAATAACTGATTGTTTTATCTGTATAATTATTTGTGTTTGCTGTGATGTAAGCATTTTCAAAGGCTTTATTAAATTTTGTGGATGTTGGAGTAGTTTTAACCCATAATTTTTCAGAGCTTCCAATATTATAGGAAATCCATTCATCAGGGTTAACATCTCCAAATGTATTTATATATTTACCTACACCTGATTCATTTACAGAAAAAGAACTATTAAGTTTGTTGTTATCAGAAAAAGTATCATTGTTGACATTAACTTCAACTTTTAATTCATGAAATCCTAATTCAAGCTGGTCATGGTTTGGAAATTCTATTTCTTTTGTTTCATCAGAAGCAATATTTCCACTATAATTAAATTGAAATGATTCATCATCAATAAAATAATTGATATCAATGGAATTAAAACTATTGTTTCCGTTATTTTTAATTGTGATCTTTGGAGTGACACCATTACACTGGGTACTGTTATTTGAGTTTATTTCAATAAGACTTATGTCAATATCAGCTTTCTTAATCTCGATAGGAGATTGCCATACGCCACGACCATATGTTGCAACAATTATCTTTTTATCTTCTAAATTAAATTCAATATCTCTAATAGGAATATTGGGTAAATTTTTGTCATAAACTTCCCATTCACTCATGGTATCATTTATATGGTAAACACCTAAACTGGTTCCCACAAAAAGATCATTTTCCAAACTATGGATTTGATGTTTAATTACTAATTTAGGCTCATCGGGTAGTTTCTTTGTGATGTCAATCCAGTTCTCACCACCATCAACAGATTTATATACATTTCCGAAAAAACCACTATTTGTGATATATATGATATTTTCATTATGATTGTTAATGTCAATAGAGCTTATTGAACTTGGAAATGTGAAACCATTTTGGATAAAAGTAACACCGCCATCAGTACTTT
>JAUVCP010000331.1 GCA_030590765.1 Flavobacteriaceae bacterium
GAATTTTTAGCTTTATTTATTCAAAAGTACAAAACAGAGATGTTGCAGACGACATTTTTCAGGATACTTTTATTAAAGTAATCAATACTTTAAAATTGGGTAAATACAATGAAGAAGGTAAATTTTTACCATGGACAATGAGAATTGCTCATAATTTGGTAATTGACTTCTTTAGAAAAGGAAACAGAATGCCAACTTTTCAAAATACCGATGAATTTGATATCTTTTCTGTATTAAGTGATAATACTTTAAGTGCAGAAAGTGAATTGATCAAAAATCAAATTCATTCAGATGTTAGAAAACTAGTTGATGAGTTGCCAGAAGATCAAAGAGAGGTGTTGGAAATGAGAATTTTTAAAGAAATGAGCTTTAAAGAGATATCTGATCAAACTTCTGTAAGTATCAATACAGCTTTGGGAAGAATGCGATATGCATTGATAAATCTAAGAAAAATGATAGATAAGAATAATATTATCTTAACAAATTAAAGATTTATTAATTTTTTTTGAATCTTTTACAATATAGTTGAGTTTTGTTCGTTATATTAATAATCCCTAAAATAAAATAGATTTATGGCAAAACTTTACACAGAAAGATTTTTCAAGGAAAAACTTGAACCTAAGACAGAAACAGTGTCGTTTTTACTAAATTATTCTAAATCGATTAAAGCTGTTAAGACTAAAAAAGAAAACTTAATGTTTCATTTGAATTAATCTGAAAAGGCTCTTAAAATATTTTAAGAGCCTTTTTTTAGTGAAACTCATATTTAAAAGCTTGAAGAGCGAATTTAAATTTGTTAGTTGAGCTAATCCCACTGCATAGCTGGATGTTTCCTGACTATCCTTGTACTGGTTAAATAATAATATCCAACTGAATTTTGAATCTAAATATTTTTTAAAATACTTTTTCTGCCAATACTCTTGGTAATAATATCTTTATCTATATGCCATCCTCTTGCAGGAGAATATTCTCTTCCATAATAAATGATCTGTAAATGAAGGGTATTCCACAATTCTTTTGGAAACAACCTTTTGGCATCTTTTTCGGTCTGTACCACATTTTTCCCATTACTCAGATTCCAGCGATACATTAATCTGTGTATATGCGTATCTATCGGAAAAGCCGGAATTCCAAATGCCTGACTCATCACTACAGAAGCAGTTTTATGTCCTACAGCAGGTAATTCTTCCAGATATTCAAAATTTGCAGGAACATTTCCATTGTGTTTTTTAATTAATATTTCAGACAAACCATGAATTCCTTTTGATTTCATTGGTGATAATCCAACCGGTTTGATAATATCTCTAATTTCATCTATGGTTAATTTTACCATATCATATGGGTTATCTGCTTTGGCAAACAATAAAGGTGTAATGATATTTACCCTTACATCAGTACTTTGGGCAGATAATAAAACAGCAATCAATAAAGTATAAGGATCCTTGTGTTGTAAAGCGATAGGAGGAGAGGGATATAAATCTTGAAGTGTTTTGATTACAAATTGTACTTTTTCTTTTTTAGTCATTTTTAATGGAATTATTTTTCAGACCTTAAAAATACAAAGTTTAAAAAATGTTTGATGGTTTAATGTTCAAATTGTTTTATAAGTTTTTTACTGTTAAATTTGCATGATTACCCACAATTAAAACAGAAACAAGATGATCACATTAAAAATTGGAGATAAAGCACCTGATTTTGAAGTTAATAATCAGAAAGGAGAAAGAGTTAAACTAAAAGATTTTTTAGGCAAAAAGATAGTTTTGTTCTTTTATCCAAAAGCCAGTACCCCAGGTTGCACCATGGAAGCAAAGAATTTAAGAGATAATTATGCTGAATTCACCAAAAAAGGCTATGATGTTATAGGTGTTAGTGCTGATTCTGAAAGAAGACAGTTAAATTTTAGTGTTAAAAATGAACTACCTTATAATTTGTTGGCCGATGAAGAAAAAGAGGTTATAAATGCATATGGAGTTTGGGGTCCTAAAAAATTTATGGGCAGAGAATATGATGGTATTCACCGAACTACATTTGTTATAGATGAAAAAGGTTTTATCGAAGATATCATCACCAAAGTAAAAACAAAGGCACATACAGAGCAGATATTATAAGAATTGATTCTTTGGAAAATTATGCTTTTCCTTACCAAATTTATTTGTAACACTTAAGGATGTGTTTTTTTATTGAAAGAATTTTGATTGTTGTTCTCAAGAGATTGCCACGGATCAACACTAAAACATGGGGAGTAAATAAATAATTCTAGTTTTAATCAGGTTTCAGAAAGATAGTAGAATACTATAGAATTGCATTTTTAATTTTTATTTGTTCATTTTTTTAGTGACAAAAAAACGAACCAAAAAAGTCATGGCTTACAATAATTTAATAACCTAAATTTTATAAAACCTATCCCGTATAGCTATCGGGAGCAGCAGAGTGATTTTCGAGCACAGCTCTCAACTTCTCTGTTTTACTAAGATTTTATTTCCTTTAGAACATCAAATTCTTGAAGGCCATCATTGCCAGTAGTCTGCAAGATTTCAAAAATTTCAATTTGAAAGAAACACCTTCATATTTAGAAAGTTAAAATAATGCTATTAGTTCGTAACCTCGATTATGTTGTACCCAACACACTTACAATACGGACCTAACCTAAAGGAAGATTTAGATCACAATAAATTTGAATAAGACAAGAAATTAGGGGGTGTGAAATTCTTTATTGATTCCTTAATAATTCATCCTGGTAGTGATCGGTGTGAAGCAAAATCCTCCTTTAGGTAAAGATTTTTTGATTCTTTTTTATCTTTAAAAACAGAATAAATCCCCAGAATACTAATCTGATCCATAAAAATAAGAAGTCCCCAATAATAATACTTGATCCATTGCCACTTCCTCTTTTACATCCTTGTCGGATATAAAATCATTATCGCAATGACGGTAGTTGTTTATTGTGAAACTTTGCGTAACAGTAAATAATTATAGACGATAAATTAGATTGCCAATTTCTCGTTCTTCGTCATAGCTATGATAGTATCGCTGTGAAAATGAATCCTACTTTCTTTAAAGATTCCTTTTAGAATAACCAAATAACCGTTGATCTTTAATGATCTTTGGTACACCTTCCGGAAGCATTTCTTCCCAGCCATCTTCTCCTTTAGCAATCATTTTAAAAACGTTACGTGAAAAAACCTCCAAAATATCAGTGTCATATTTTTCAATATCAAGAATTCTACCATTATATTTAAAATATTTGTAAAGCTCCTTCATTCGTGGATGGACCTTTAAATTTTCACTGGTAATAATTTCTCCGGTTTTATTATCTTTTAATGGATATAGATATATTTTCAGATCTTTATAAAATAATTTTCCAAAGGCTTCCAATACTCCACCGCTAATGTTTCTAT
>JAUVCP010000238.1 GCA_030590765.1 Flavobacteriaceae bacterium
AATCAATAATTAAATTTAGGTCAGTTGAATCTGTAAATGTAGTATCAATAAAATGTCCAATATCTCTCATATACATAGACATTAATTGTTTTTCTGTTGTTATTTGATTACAACTAGTTGTAAATATCATTACGATAATGCTCATTAATATGAATTTCATATAAAGCATAACTAATGTATAAAGATTAATTGTTGTTATATTCTTATATCGCTACTTGTTATTCTTATAAATACTGACTTATCTTTCAAATATTACATTAAACGGACTTCTTAATTTCTGTAAGAAAATAAATGTACCATTGTACAAATACTTATTTTACCTTACTAAAGGTACAAATTAATTTAAATTTGTAGAAATTTTTTGCGAAGAATTTACAACTATATTCTACAATCTGCGAAGAAATGTAAACATCAAAGATATCCCGCTAATCCCGATATTAATCGGGACGACTTGCTAAAAATTGAAATAAATTTTTATAGTCTCACTAAAAAAAGGGGGCAGAGCGTAAAGAAAAGGTTTAGTAAACCTTTTTAGCGAATGAGCCAGGTGGCGCTTTGGCAGTAACTCCTTGTCATTTCCGTGCAAACGGGAATCTTAGACTTTACACGAGAGTCCCGCCTACGCGGGAACTATCGCCTCCACAAAGAAACCTTCATCGGATTTATTTACTTTGGCTAAATTATTCTTTGTTAGACCTTTAATCGTTTTATCCCATTTTTTATTAGATAAACCAGATTGAGTTTTTAATTCGCTTAACAGTATTGGAGAATTGGATTTTAATATGTTGAAAACGGCTTTTCCCTCTTCGCTCATCGCTATTTCCTTACGCTCTGGTTTCATTTGAGGAAAAAATAACACTTCCTGAATAGAAGCATTATTGGTCATAAACATTACTAAACGGTCAATTCCTATTCCAATACCCGAAGTTGGTGGCATACCATATTCTAAAGCTCTTACATAATCCATATCAATAAACATGGCTTCATCATCTCCTTTTTCAGATAATTTTATTTGATCTTGAAATCGTTCCAACTGATCTATAGGGTCATTCAACTCGGAATAAGCATTTGCCAATTCACTACCGTTTACCATCAATTCAAAACGTTCGGTCAACTCCGGATTATCGCGATGCTCTTTACATAACGGACTCATTTCTTTTGGATAATCTGTAATAAAAGTAGGCTGTATATAATGATGCTCACACTTTTCGCCAAACAATTCATCGATCAGTTTTCCTTTACCCATAGAATCATCTACTTCAATATTTACTTTTTTGCAAACTTCTCGAAGTTCATCCTCATTCATACCGGCAACATCAAAACCTGTATGGATCTTAATCGCTTCTAAAATAGGTACACGGGCATAGGGTGCTTTAAAGTTAATTATATTCTCACCAACCAGAACTTCTGTAGTTCCGTTAGTATCTCTTGCTACTTTTTCCAATAACTCCTCTGTCAACTCCATCATCCACATATAATCTTTATATGCAACATACAATTCCATCATAGAAAACTCAGGGTTATGGGTACGATCCATTCCTTCATTTCTAAAATCTTTAGCAAACTCATAAACCGCATCAAAACCACCAACAATCAATCGTTTTAAATACAATTCATTGGCAATTCGTAAATACAACGGCATATCCAAAGCATTGTGATGGGTAACAAACGGTCGTGCAGCAGCACCACCGGGAATAGGTTGTAAAATGGGAGTTTCTACCTCTAAATAACCGCGATCATTTAAAAACTGACGTATAGAATTTGTAACCTTTGTCCTTTTTATAAAAGTTTCTTTTACATGATCATTCACTATTAAATCAACATATCTTTGTCTATAACGTTGCTCTGCATCATTAAAAGCATCATGGGTTTTGCCATCTGCATCCACTTTTACAATTGGCATTGGTTTTAATGCTTTTGATAAAAGGGTCAATTCCTTTACTTTTACTGAGATTTCTCCAACTTTTGTTTTAAAAACCTCTCCTTTTATTCCAATTATATCACCAATATCCAGCAATTTCTTAAACACCTCATTGTACATGGTTTTATCATCTCCCTCACAAATCTCATCACGATTGATATAAATTTGCATTCTTCCACTGGCATCTTTTAATTCTGCAAAAGAAGCTTTTCCCATAATACGACGGCTCATAATTCTTCCTGCAAGGATAACCTCAGAACCTTCTAAAGTATCAAATCCATTAATAATTTCTTCTATAGTTGATGAAGTTTTAAATTGGGCTGCCGGGTAAGGATTAACTCCCAGATCATATAATTTTTGAAGGGACTCTCTTCTTACAATCTCTTGCTCTGATAATTGCATAATTGCGTTATTTGTTTATTATTAAAAATAGTTTGCAAAGATACAATGGTTTTTGAAAATAGACAATGATGAAAATTCTTATTCCAGATAAAACAAACTCTTAACCATAAGCTTGAATCTTGAAATGTAAAAATTGTATTTGTAAATTAGAATATAATACTGACCTTTGCTGTTAAAATTAAAGCAAATGAGTTTTTGGCGAGTACTTTTATCGATCTTATTACCTCCTTTGGCAGTTTTAGACAAAGGTTGTGGATCAATTTTAATAGTTCTTATTCTTACCTTTTTAGGATGGGTTCCAGGTGTAATCGCTGCTTTAATCATTTTAAACAATCCTAAAAACTAAAAACCTATGAAAAAGCTAACCAATTTTATCATTCTTTTTATTACCCTAATTACCTTAACAAGTTGTCAGTTTACTGAAAGAATTGATATCAAAGAAAATGGTAGTGGAGTTTATTCTTTAGAAATGGATATGAGTGCTATGATGGGTGCCATGAAACAAATGGGAGATTCTATTGAAACAACAGAAGAGATGAAAGTTATAGACACCATTATTTTGTTCAAGGATATCATCGCAGAAAAAAAAGATAGTATTTCCAAACTTTCCAAAGAAGAACAGGCATCTTTAAAAGCTATTGAAGATCTGAAGATCCATATGATGGTTGATGAAAAAAACAACAAAATGATATCTGATTTTATTTTTGAATTCAACTCCATAAATGAATTGGCTAATATTCAGGAAAGAATTTCAAAAGCACAATCGGTTAAAGATGGGAAAGAAAATAATGCTCCTGTATCGGATACAGAAGTTAAATATAGCTATAATGGTAAGAAATTTACCCGTAAGGTCATCAAGAAAAAAATGACTGATAAAGAAAAAGAAGCATATAAAAAGTCTATGGAACAAAGTGCTTCTTTTTTAGATGGCAGTTTATATAAACTTGAATATCACTTTCCGAAAGCAATAAAAAGCACCACTTTTAATGGTGCTTTATTTAGTGAAGACAGAAAAACCATGTATATTCAGGCCGACATGAAAACCATTACTGAAAATCCAAAATTACTTGAATTCGAAGTTATCCTAAAATAAAAGGTATTAAATCTCAGGGCAAGCCCAAAACCCTTTAATAGGAATCGACCCAAGGGTCGAGGTACCTGCCACGCCGGCAAGGCGGGTTAAACCAATATCCCGCTAAAAAAGCGAGATTAGCCTGCCACGCCGGCAGGTGGGTTCGACTAACTAAAAAATTGAAATTAATTTTTTAGAATCTCACGAATAAAAATATTATAATTTCGAATGCAAAATATAGCCTTAAAAGATTTAGGATTAAAAGATTACAAGGAAGTCTGGGAATATCAAAATAAACTTTTTCAAAAAGTAATTGATATCAAACTGGCAAACCGGGAAAGAGAAAAACAAGAGCCTACTCCAAATTATTTTTTATTTACGGAACATCCACATGTATATACTTTGGGTAAAAGTGGTAAAATAAATAATCTGCTTTTAAGTGAAGATCAGCTTAAAGAAAAAGGAATTACTTTTTTTAAATCAAATCGAGGTGGTGATATCACTTACCATGGTCCCGGACAAATTATAGGATATCCAATTATAGATCTGGATAATTTCTTTCCTGATATTCATCTGTATATGCGAAAACTGGAAGAAGTCATTATTTTAACTATTGCTGATTACGGATTAAAAGGAGAAAGAAGCAAAGGAGAAACAGGAGTTTGGCTGGATGTTGACACTCCGTTTGCACGAAAGATCTGTGCTTTGGGTGTAAGAACTTCCCGTTGGGTAACCATGCACGGGTTTGCTTTAAATGTAACAACCAATCTTGGATATTTTGATCATATCATTCCCTGTGGAATTAAAGGTAAAGCTGTTACTTCCTTAAAAGCTGAATTAGGAAAAACAATTTCTCAGGAAGAAATAAAACTTAAAATCCTAAAACATTTTTCAAAAGTGTTTAATGCTGAGTTTATACCATTTAAAAAAAATGTCTAAAAAGTCCTTTGAATTGATTGGTATTTCCTTGGGGTTTCTTTGCGATAAAATTTAAAAAGGTGTTACACAAATTTTCGCAGAGAATTCGCAAAGTGTCGCAAAGTTTTTATGATGACATCCCCTATTAGGTTGACCTAATAACTCAAATAACCCTTTACTTTTTTATACTAAAGAGATTGCCATATCACTACGTACCTCGTGATTACCTATGACAACTCTAAAAAAGAATATCACTTTTTCCTTTTTTAAAGATAAAAAAGAAAGAAAAAATCTCTTCCTGTCCAAGGTCTTTGCTCCGCACCGGTCACTGAAAGTCTGTTTATTTAAGGAAATAATATTATTATTTTTATCCCCTATATCCTTGTTCTTAATATTGGTTG
>JAUVCP010000002.1 GCA_030590765.1 Flavobacteriaceae bacterium
ATGTTCCGGGTTGATCTTTCCTGTTTATGATTTTACAATTGGCAATAACCTCTTCA
Organism: Flavobacteriaceae bacterium; assembly: GCA_030590765.1. Taxonomy (GTDB): domain Bacteria; phylum Bacteroidota; class Bacteroidia; order Flavobacteriales; family Flavobacteriaceae; genus Lutimonas. Next base: position 57 of record JAUVCP010000002.1, read on the forward strand.
AAATTTTGATTAACAGTGATCTTAAAATTCCCTTTTCTAAGAACAGAACGCATACTTTTTGAGATCTTTAATCTTTCAGGATACAATATCATTCTCGGATCAGGACTATACCAAATAATAGGCTCACCTTCATTATACCAGGGGAAAATACCACTTTTATAAGCTAGCAACAATCTCTCAGACGATAGATCTCCACCAATAGCAATAACACCATTCGTATTGGCGGTTTCTACATTTGGAAATAATATTTCTTTACTTAAAATAAACACTTTATAAAATTAAAAAACGACAAAAGCAATTTCACTTTTGTCGTTATTTCTTCATTAAAATTGAGGTTTAAACAACCACTTATAAATTACTTAAAAAGGCAGATCATCTGCTTCTTCTTCACTCACATTGGTTGCAGGTTCAAAACTTCCTGCTTCTACAGGCGGAACTGGTTCTGCACCACCTGCTTGTACTTTTTCAATTCTCCAGCCCTGGATTGAATTGAAATATTTTGCTTCTCCTTCTGGGTTGATCCATTCTCTTCCACGTAAGTTTATACTAATTTTTACATCATCCCCTACATTAAAATTATTCAATAAATCACATTTATCCTGAATAAATTCAACCATGATCATTTGTGGATATTGCTCATCGGTGGTAACTACCATCTCTCTTTTTCTGAATCCGTTACTTCCAAATGTTTTGGTTTCGTCTATTTTTTTAATTTTTCCTAATACTTCCATTTTTTGTAAATCTTATAATTATTATTCTAACTCAATAGTACTTTTAAAGCATTTTTCACATCATTATTTTCTAAAAATGCTTTCGCAAATTTATGCTTTTCATTTAATTTAATCCCAATAAATTTCGGATTGTCTGCCATAAACTTATCAACACTTATTTGATCTGGGAAAACCTCAACATTAGCAAGCATTCCCAAATCATTTCCGGTTAAAACTGAACTGTTTTTAATAAAATTAGGCAGAGCATCTACTCCAATACCCAATGATCTTAGCGGTTTTGGTATTTCAAAAAAGGTGTCTTTTATCCGACTGTAAAAATTTCCACCGGCTCTGGCAACCAGATCCAGTTTTACCTGATCAATTTCTTTATTTTTATCTAAAACATCTTTGCTTATATGTAAACTAACTATCTCACAAATAATTAAATTACCTGCTCCGCCCTGATCTCCTAAAGAGATAATATCATTTACTTTACATTCAAATTGCACAGGCGATTCAGCCACTCTAAATGGTTTCACCTTATCGGATTTCAACATGGTAAACCCTGCCTTTTCAAACTCATTTATACTCTGTCCGTATTCGGTACTTGAAAGTGAAGTTTGCTGGATCATATCAAAATTTACGATATTAATAACGACTTCTTTAATTTCTTTCACGTTTTCCAAAGTGTGTTTTGTTGAGGCATCCCTCATTCTTCTTAGTGGAGAAAATATCAAAATAGGAGGATTTGCACTAAACACGTTAAAAAAACTAAATGGTGATAAATTTGGATTCCCATTTTTACTTATTGAACTAGCTAAGGCAATAGGTCTGGGTGACACTACAGATGATAAATAGCTGTAAAGTTTTGAAACTTCTGTGTTTTTTGGGTTAATTGTTAACAATTGTATCTATTTTTCAACAAAAATAGTCATTATTTACTTTATGTGTAATAAGCTTCTTATTTTTAAGTCTTGAACCAAAAATAGTTTATATTTTCTCTGAATGAATTACTTTCCTACCACTAAAATTCTTATTAAATGGTCGCTAATTTTAGCTTCTTTTTTAATTGTCGCTTCTATTTTGTGGAATACCAATCAATTTTTCAAACAATTCAAGAACGAGGAAAGGTTAAAAATGGAAGTCCTTTCAGTTGCTTATGAAAACTTCAATAATCCCGATCTTGATATTGATATGCCTTTGGAAACAAAGATCATTGAGGCCAATAAAAGTATCCCTATGATCATAACATTTGAGAATGGTGATATCAAAAAGTGGGCAAATCTGGATGTAAAGAATTCAAAAAAATTCACTTCCCTTCCAGTAGATGATCGATTGTATTTAAGCAGGCAATTGAAAAATATGAAAGAAGAAAATGAGCCTTTAGTTGTGCATTACAAAGTGGATAATGTTGATGTTTCAGAAAAAATCTATTATCGTGATTCAGACCTGTTAAACAAGTTGCAATATTACCCTTTGGGCCTCGTACTTATTTTATTCTTATTCGGAACAATAATCTACCTGGCTTTTAAAGCAAATAAAATTGCAGAACAAAACAAACTTTGGGCGGGTATGGCCAAAGAAACTGCTCACCAAATAGGAACCCCTTTATCTTCATTACTGGGCTGGGTGGAAATACTTCGTTTGGATAATGCCAGTGAAGAAACTGTTTCAGAAATTGAAAAAGATGTATCCAGATTGAATACCATTGCCGATCGTTTTTCTAAAATTGGTTCAATTCCAAAACTCACAAAACACGATATTGTTAAAGAAACCAAAGTCGCTTTTGATTATATACAATCCAGAAGTTTTAAACAAATTAATTTTGATTTCAATGCAGATGATAATACTATTTATGTAGATTTAAATCTTCAATTATATAGCTGGGTTATTGAAAATTTAGTAAAAAACGCCATTGATGCCATGAAAGGAAAAGGATCTTTAAGCATTTCGGTAAATCAGGTAAATTCTACAGCAACAATTGTTGTAACAGACTCAGGTAAAGGGATTTCCAAACGTTTGTACAAAAAGATATTCAATCCTGGGTATACTACAAAAAGACGTGGCTGGGGATTGGGTCTGTCACTTACCAAACGAATTATTGAAGACTACCATAAAGGAAGGATATTTGTGAAAAGATCAGAAATTGGAAAAGGAACAACTTTTCAAATCGAATTAAAAACGCTTTCCTAAAAATATTTTATTTATTTGAATTTTTTTGAGATCTCAGCAGCAATTGCTTTAAATTCTGCATTGGTCAATTTTTGCTTTTGTCCAAAAGTTGCATCAGCCATAGATCTTAACGGAATCAAATGTACATGTACATGAGGAACCTCCAATCCAATAACCGTTAACCCTACTCTTTCGCATGGTACTACTTTCTCAATAGCTTTTGCAACCCGATAAGAAAATCGCATTAAATCTAAATATGAAGATTCATCCAGATCAAATAATTTATTTTCCTCTTTTTTAGGAACCACCAAAGTATGTCCTTTTGCATTCGGATTGATATCCAGAAAAGCAAAAAAATCTTTATTTTCTGCAATTTTATAACTTGGGATTTCTCCTTGTATTATTTTCGTAAAGATAGTGCTCATGGTTATTTATTTTAACTACAATCAAGGTTTAACAGGTTTTTTTATCTTGAAATTTCTAAAATTTCAAATTTCATAATTCCGTTAGGTGCCTTCACTTCAGCAATATCACCAACTTTTAAACCTAACAGTCCCTTACCAATAGGGGAATTTACAGATATTTTTCCTTCTGCCAGATCAGAAACTGCATCAGCAACCAGAGTATATTCAAATTCCATTTTATTTGCTATATTCTTGATCTTTACTATTGACAATGCCAACACTTTTGATTTATCCATTTGTGACTCATCAATCAATCTTGCCTTTGACAAAGTGTTTTTTAACTGCGCTATTTTAAACTCTAACAAAGATTGTTCTTCTTTTGCTGCATGATACTCTGCATTTTCACTTAGATCGCCTTTATCTCTGGCATCTGCAATCTCTATTGTTACTCTTGGTCTTTCAACATGCTCCAGATGTTCTAATTCACTACGCAATTTTTTTAAACCTTCTGCTGTATAATATGCTACGTCACTCATAACTCTTCATTTTCTGTTATCTTATAATACAAAAAATCCCAATTCCAAATAATTTTGGAATGAGATCTAATACAAATGTACAAATTATTTTAAGATCAAATTATTTGTAACTTGCAAAAAATTTAAAAAGTGAAAAATATTCTAGTTTTTATCTTGTTTTTTACTCTGTTTTCATGCTCTGACAATGATATAGATCCGAATAATATTTTACCAAATATTCCGGTAAATGAAACTGTATTTTTGAATAACCCTCAATATATTGATTTGAAGGCTGTTGGTGGCTGGGCATATACCCAAGGTGGAATTAGCGGTATTATTCTTTATCGTGCAGGCACAACCAATTATATTGCATGGGAAAGAAGTGCTCCACATTTAAGTCCGCAAGATTGCTCTCAAATGACTGTTAAAAACAGTATTATTATGTATTCTTCTTGTGGAGAAGGAAGTGAATTTAGTATTATTGATGGATCTCCACAAACAGATGGAATTAATTATGCGGCAAGACAATATAGAGTTGATATACTAGGTAACAACACATTACGCATTACTAATTATTAAATGATGAAAGTGAAAAATTACTTTTCTTCAAATTTCAAACTCGGAGTTCTTGGTGGAGGTCAATTAGGTAGAATGCTATTGACCGAAACACAAAAATTTGATATTTATACAGCTATTCTCGATGGAGCAAAAAATGCTCCCTGTGCCGATATTTGTAATGAATTTATCCAAGGTGACCTAATGGATTATCAGGCTGTTTATAATTTTGGCAAAAAAGTAGACCTCCTTACCATTGAAATTGAACATGTAAATATTGATGCCTTGCTCGATCTTGAAAAAGAAGGACTTATCGTGTATCCACAACCTTCTATATTGCAAATTATTCAACATAAAGGAAGACAAAAAGATTTTTTTGTAAAAAACAAAATTCCAACCGCCAATTATAAACGATTTTCATCAAAAGAGAACATAATTAAAGATATATCTTTTCCTTTTGTATGGAAAACTGCTCAGTTTGGCTATGACGGAACCGGTGTAAAAGTTGTTAGATCAGCATCAGACCTAAGCAATTTACCAAATGTGGATTGCATCACAGAAGATCTGATTCCGTTTAAAAATGAGCTAGCAGTAATTGTGGCAAGAAATGCTGATGGTAAAACCAAAACCTATCCCGTTGTTGAAATGGAATTCCACCCAACTGCCAATCAGGTGGAATATGTTGTTTGTCCGGCAAGAATCGATTCCGCAATAGCGGAAAAAGCACAGAAAATAGCATTAAAAGTAGCAGATTCCTTCCAATTCATAGGGTTGCTTGCTGTAGAAATGTTCCAAACAGAGAATGATGAAATACTAGTAAATGAGGTTGCTCCAAGAACACATAATAGTGGTCATTATAGTATTGAAGCAAGTTACACCAATCAGTTTGAACAACATTTAAGAGCTATTTTAAACTTACCACTGGGAAATCCGGAATCAAAAGTAGCCGGAGTAATGGTCAATTTAGTAGGAGAAGAAGGCTATTCAGGCGAAGTGATTTATAAGAACATGAAAGATATACTGAAAATTAACGGTGTTACGCCACATATTTATGGTAAAAAAGAAACCCGACCTTTTCGCAAAATGGGACATGTAACCATAGTTGATCATGATATGGATAAGGCTAGAAAAATTGCAGAGAAGGTTAAGAAAACTATTCGAGTGATTAGTAAATAACATCGATTGGCTATTCATAATAAAAGAAAGAGATCCTCACTTTCGTGAGGATGACAATTATACAATAAGCTTAAATTTAATACTATAGATCATGAAATACACTGGTGTTTTAAAAAAGATGTCTACCGAAAATGCTTCACCTGTGCAATATTATTTGGATATGGGAAGTGATTTTTTGAATATGAATCAATTACTGGATAAAACCATTGAAATCTCATTTCAAAAATACCAATGCCTGAATTGCGGAGAAAACAAAAAAATATTCCGACAAGGGTATTGTTATGATTGTTTTTATAAAATGCCACAAACCGGTGACTGGATCATGAAACCTGAATTGAGCAAGGCACATTTAGGCATTGAAGACAGGGATTTAGAATATGAAAAAAAAATGCAGTTAAAACCGCATGTGGTTTATCTGGCAAATTCGAGTAATATTAAAGTTGGTGTAACGCGTAAGTCTCAAATTCCAACACGCTGGATCGATCAGGGAGCACATGAAGCTATTGAAATGGTGGAAGTTCCGAATCGTTATTTAGCTGGTATCACAGAAATTGCTTTAAAAGAATACGTATCTGACAAAACCAACTGGCGTAAAATGCTAACTAACAATGTTGTTGATCTCGATTTAAAAGAAGAGCGAGAAAAATTAGCCGCTTACATTCCTGAAGAAGCCAAACAATACTATTTGGAGAACAATAAAGAAACAGAGATTGAATTTCCGGTTGAACAATATCCATCGAAAATAAAAAGTCTGAATTTGGATAAAACTCCAACTTACCAGGGAAAGCTAAAAGGTATCAAAGGGCAGTATTTTATTTTTGAAGATGGTACAGTTTTTAATGTAAGGAATTGGGAAGGGTATGTGGTGGATTTGGAGATTTAACCAAGCTTATGAATAAGCTTTATTCTAAAACACATACCTAAAAGTAGCTTTAATCAAATAGGTGTTTTCCTTTTTTTCCTGTATGATCTTTTGATCAATACTTTCAAATATTCCATCAGTAGGATCTCCAAGTCCGTTGGTTCCCTGTGACCAAACTAAAAATATTTCAGATCCCGGAATATATTCCCATCGCACTACCAAATTAGATCTGTATTGTACATAAGCAAAATCGGGTTCTCCAAATGAATAGTCGGTAGAACCATTCCTGTTTTCATCTATATGATAAACTCCATCATTCAATGAAATCTGATCATCATCATACAAATAAAACCTGTCATTTAAATCGCTTGCCACAGCATTGGTGATATGATTAAAATTTGAATAGGTTCCTCTTGACACAAAAGGTTCTGCATAATATTGAATAGATAAATTTGGATTGATTGTATAATTTATCCGAATAGAAGTACTAAACGTTTGATTGTCAATTTCTGCAGTAACATATCGTGGATCGTTCATAAAATTCTCTTCAGAGACATATTGTGTCTTGTTTTTATTTATTGAAAATTCAGGATTTATAGAAATATTTAAGGCATTGGTTGGCTGATAACTAAATCGAGTTTCCAATCTAAAATAGGATTCATGGTCTTGTTTAGATTTAGACATTACAGAACCTAAAACAAATCTGAATTTTTTCCGGGAATCAGTTCCAATATACAACCAACTAACAAATTCTTCAGAATACCTAAAACGAGGCCCTCCCCGTAAAACGGTATTAGAATATGTTATGGGACGTCCTATTAACCCAATATCGGCTCCCCAATTATTTTTAAATTCAATTCCGGAATTCATTCTAAACTGTAGTGTGTTGAAATTTTTATCAAAATCATATCCGGAATCTTGGTATAGCCTGACATTAATTTTTCTAAAGATCCCAAAAGGTTTTAATGTTTGATAGTTGATATTAGTAAACTGATTTATTACATCTGCCTGACGTAAAAAACCAATATCATTCAATTCCAGTTCGGGTGAACGCCAGGTAAGACCTCCATTATAATCCCAGTTTCCACCACCAGATTTTCCCGCTTCAATTTTACCTCCCGAGCCTATTAAAGATGTTCTATTCGGATCAACACTTACGTGTTTGGCATCCACTCTTTGAAATAAATGAGTGAGTGATTCCTGAGTTTGTGTTATAGATTCTTTACTTCCTTGAACATTACTAACAATAATATTACCTTCTGCATAATATTTTCTATCTTTCCATTGGTGTTTAAAATCTAACCCACCGGTATAGGCTTTGCTTCTTAAATGATCAAGATCTCCCTCAATTTGCCTATTGGTTGCTGTAAATATTCCTCCAATAAATGTTTTTTTTTCATTGAAATCTTTTTGTAATCTACCTACAAAATAATTGGTTAAAGGTTCTACCGATTGTTGTCTCTCTTCTCCGTTATGATCAATTTTAGCATATTCTTTTGCTGTTACACTTTCTAAAACACCAATAGACCAACCATTCTTAGTTTTACCACTAAACTTTGCTGCACCTAATATGGTTGTATTATTAGGAATATCTGCATACTCATTATTTGATAAATTTGGATACCCCTGAGGTTGCCTGCCAATTCGCCTGGAATAAAAAACATTATCTTGATTATCAGCAAACTGATAATTAAAAATATTCTTATTCTCAACAAAGAATGGTCTTTGTTCTTCAAAGAAAATTTGAAATCCGTCTAAAGAAATAGCTGCCGGATCTGCCTCTACCTGTCCGAAATCAGGATTTATTGTGAAATCCAGTGTTAGATCGTTCGTAATTCCAATTTTACCATCAACACCTCCATTAAAAGAAAAATCAGTACCATCTCTAAAAGGATTGTTTTCTTCTTTTGGATAGGTATCAAATTGTGCCAGTAAAAATGGCTGGATCTCAATTTGCTTTTGAGGTTTCAAATTCTTTAAACCACGTAATTCACCAAATTCACTAACCCAACCGGGAGCATCTTGTGGAATTCTTTGCCAAAGAGATCGTTCTTCTTCTCTAAACAATCTCCTCATCATTTGCATACCCCAGATCTGCTCCTCACTTTTACCAAATCGTAACTGACTCAAGGGAATTTTCATCTCAGCTGTCCAGCCTTTATCATCAATATTTGTTTTGGTATACCATATCGGATTCCAGCTTTCATCAAAATTTTCCCCGTTCTCAGAAATTGCTTCATCTCCTTTCACTCCGGTAGCAGTTACTGTAAAAGAAAATGCAGTTCGTAGATCATGATAACTATCTAAGTGCATTTCAACATAATCTCCTTCAAAACCATCTCTTCTAGATAATCGTTTCTCAATTTTATCAGGTTCGGTATCAAAAGCTCTAACAGCTATATATAAATTCTTCTCATCATAAAGTATTTTGAATCTGGTTTTTTGTGCCGGCTGTGTATTCTCATCTGGACTGCGTTCAATAAAATCACCCGCCCATTCAACCATATCCCAATTAACTTCATCAATAATACCATCAATTACAGGTGCCTTAACAGAACCTATATTTTGTGTTGTATATATCCTTTTGGAAATTTTACTTTCAGTTTTCTGAGCAATTATCGATAAATGAAGAAATATAAACAGGTAAAATAGTAGTGTATTTCTCAAATTATTTCTTTTAACGTTAGTTAAAAGACGCTGTAAATTAAAAAGTGTTACAATGATCATAAAATGTTACAATTCAATTGAAAAATACAATATGATAACAGAAATATTTATTGTCTGAAACACTTTTAATTATTCATTAAATAAATCAATAAATTCATTCGAAAATTATTTTAAAATATATCTAAAAACCTGTTTGCTAAATAAATAATTAGTTGTATTTTTGCAAACTCTTTTAATGAAAGAGAAAAGTGAAGTTTAATCATACAAAAAATTTAATTGTGAACACATTAAGTTACAAAACAGTATCAGCTAACAAAGACACCGTTACTAAAGAATGGGTTTTAGTTGATGCAGACGGCCAAACGTTGGGTCGTATGGCCTCAAAAGTTGCAATGCTTATAAGAGGAAAGTACAAACCTAACTACACTCCACATGTTGATTGTGGTGACAATGTAGTTATCATCAACGCAGACAAAATAGTATTAACCGGAAACAAATGGAATGACAAAACTTATATTCGTCATACAGGTTACCCGGGTGGACAAAGATCATTAACTGCAACAGAATTATTTGCAAAAAGTCCGGTAAGAGTAGTTGAGAAAGCCGTTAAAGGTATGTTACCAAAAAACAAATTAGGTAGTGCATTATTCAGAAACCTTTATGTTTATGAAGGTGGAGAACACAAACAAGAAGCACAAAATCCAAAAACTATTAACCTAAACGATATCAAGTAATATGGACACTATTCACAAAATTGGTAGAAGAAAAACTGCTGTTGCTCGTATATATCTTTCAGAAGGAAAAGGTAACATTACTATAAATGATAGAGAATTTGAAAATTATTTCACAACCGATACTTTAAGATATAAAGTACTGCAACCTTTAACATTAACAGATAATCAAACTAGTTTTGATATCAAAGTTAAAGTTTTTGGAGGTGGTGTAACTGGTCAGGCAGAAGCAATTCGTCTTGCTATTTCAAGAGCAATGGTTGAATTGGATCAGGAAAACAAGAGTGTTTTAAAACCTGAAGGATTAATGACAAGAGACCCAAGAATGGTTGAACGTAAGAAATTCGGTCAGAAGAAAGCTCGTAAGAAATTCCAGTTCTCAAAACGTTAAAATTATTACTATATATCTCCGATCTAAATCGGAGATATATTTCTTATTACATAAATTTTTATACAAACTGTTGTCGTAAAAGTATAGCATCCAAATAATAAAGATCGATTTAATCGCTACTCTATTATTGCTAAATTAACGGAACGTAAACTAAAACAAAATGACAAACATTGAAATTAAAGAATTAATTGAATCAGGTGTACACTTTGGCCACCTAACAAGAAAGTGGAACCCCAATATGGCGCAGTATGTGTATACTGAGCGTAAAGGAATTCACATTATTGACCTTTACAAAACGGTTGCAAAAATTGAAGAAGCAAATGCTGCTTTAAATAAAATTGCAGCTTCCGGAAGAAAAATACTTTTTGTAGCTACAAAAAAACAAGCAAAAGATATCGTTTCTGAAAAAGCAAAATCTGTAAACATGCCTTATATCACTGAACGTTGGCCGGGTGGTATGTTAACAAACTTTGTTACGATTAGAAAAGCTGTTAAAAAAATGGCTCATATCGACAGAATGAAAAAAGATGGTTCGTTTGAAGCTCTTTCAAAAAGAGAAAAATTACAGATCAATCGACAAAGAGCTAAATTAGAAAAGAACTTAGGTTCAATTACAGACATGACAAGATTACCAGCTGCAATTTTAGTAGTTGACATCAAACGTGAGCACATCGCTGTTGCTGAAGCTCAGAAATTGAATATTCCAATTTTTGCTATGGTAGACACCAATTCTGATCCAAGAGGAATTGATTATGTAGTTCCTTCTAATGATGATGCTTCTAAATCTATTGATAAAGTTTTATCATATTTAACTAATGCTATAGCAGAAGGCTTATCTGATAGAAAGAATAGTAAGGAAAAAGAAGCGAAAGCAAAAGAAGCTCCTGTTACCCCAAAAGCTCCTGTTACTGAAAAGGCTGCAGAGGTAGTAAAGAAAGAAGTAAAAGAAGTTCCTGTTACAGCAAAAACTCCTGTTGCAGCTAAGGCTAAGGCTGTTGAGGCTGTTGAGAAAGAAGTAAAAGAAGCTAAAAGCGAAAAAAAATAATTCAATAATTTGCTGGAGTGATCCATTTTAACAAAAAATAATATAACATGGCAAAAATAACAGCCGCAGAGGTAAATAAATTAAGAAAATCTACCGGAGCAGGTATGATGGATTGTAAAAATGCTTTAGTGGAAGCAGATGGTGATTTTGATAAAGCAATTGACATTTTACGTAAAAAAGGTCAGAAAGTTGCTGCTAAGAGAGCAGATAGAGACTCAAGTGAAGGTGCAGCAATCGCTGTTGTAAATGATGCCAAAACAGAAGGCGTTGCAATTGTTTTAGGTTGTGAAACTGATTTTGTTGGTAAAAATGAAGCTTTTGTTAGCTTGGCTAAAGAAATTGCAACTATTGCTTTAGGCTGTTCAAATAAAGAAGAGTTATTAGCTTCAAATATTGGTAACATTACTGTAGCTGAAAAATTGATCGAACAAACCGGAATTATTGGTGAAAAGATTGAACTTCCAGCATTTGAAAAAGTAAATGCTGCATATATTGGTGCTTATACACACGTAAATAAAATTGCCGCGATAGTTGGATTATCAGCTGTAGTTGATAATGCTGAGGAACTTGCAAAAGATTTAGCTATGCAGGCTGCATCAATGGGTGCAACTACTTTATCATTTATAGATTTTGACCCTAGCTTTATTGAATCAGAAACAGAAGCAAGAATCGCAGTTATTGAAAAAGAAAATATTGAACTTGGCAGATTAGGTAAAACACTTAAAAATGTGCCAAAATATATTTCTATGGCTCAATTAACTGATGAAGTTCTGGCACAAGCAAAAGAAGATGCTAAAGCAGAATTAAAAGCTGAAGGTAAACCAGAACAGATCTGGGACAGAATCTTACCAGGTAAATTACAAAGGTTTATTTCTGACAACACTACATTAGACAATGAACTTTGTTTATTAGATCAGGAATTTATCAAAGATGCTAAAAAATCAGTTGCTGATTATGTAAAATCTTATGGTGATGTTGAAGTTGTAGATTTTAAACGTGTATCAGTAGGTTAGAACGTCTTATAAATTTAAAAATAGATCCTCATATTATTGATTTTCATCATGATATGAGGATTTTTTTTGTGCTTAAATTCTCATCTAAATAAAAGGTATAATTTAGTATATTTGTACAACTTTCAAGTTATCATATGAAATACAATAGAATTCTTTTAAAATTAAGCGGTGAAGCTTTAATGGGGGAACGTGATTACGGAATTGATCCAAAAAGATTAGCTGATTATGCCATTGAAATTAAAAAAATGGTAGATAAAGGTATTGAAGTTGCCTTGGTAATTGGTGGCGGTAATATTTTTAGAGGTTTGTCCGGAGCCAGCAATGGGATGGACAGAGTACAAGGAGATCAAATGGGCATGTTGGCAACTATTATAAACGGTTTGGCTTTACAGGGCGCTTTGGAAGATGCCGGTATGAAAACCCGACTTTTAACTGCAATTAAAATGGATGAAATCGCAGAGCCTTATATCAAAAGAAGAGCTGTGCGTCATTTGGAAAAAGGTCGTGTAGTAATTTTTGGAGGTGGTACCGGAAATCCATATTTTACAACAGATACTGCAGCTGTTTTAAGAGCTATTGAGATCAATGCAGATGTAATTTTAAAAGGAACGAGAGTAGATGGTGTTTATACTTCTGATCCAGAAAAAAATAAGGATGCGGTTAAATTTGATGAAATTTCTTTTAAAGATGTAATGGAAAAAGGATTGAAAGTAATGGATATGACGGCCTTTACTCTAAGTGAAGAAAACAGGTTGCCAATCATTATTTTTGACATGAATAAAAAAGGTAACTTGGAAAAAGTTATATTAGGTGAAAATATTGGAACTAAAGTAGATCATCCCGATAACCATCGGGATTAATTTAAAATACAGCAATCATGAACGAAGATGTTAAATTTGTTATTGAAAGTACCAAGGAATTGATGCAAGGATCCATCGAGCATCTTGAACATGAATTAACCAATATCAGGGCAGGCAAAGCTTCTCCTATCATGCTTAAAAGCGTTATGGTTGATTATTATGGAGCAAGTACACCATTGAGTCAGGTTGCAAATGTGAACACACTTGATGCACACACCATTACTGTTCAGCCTTGGGAAAAATCATTAATTCATGAAATTGAAAAAGGAATTATGGCTGCAAATCTTGGTTTCAACCCAATGAATAATGGAGAAAGTGTTATTATCAATGTACCTATTCTAACAGAAGAAAGAAGAAGAGAATTAGCAAAACAAGCAAAAGCTGTTACCGAAGATGCAAAGGTTAGTATTAGAAATGATCGTAAGGAAGCAAATAGCGAATTGAAAAAAATGGAAATTTCAGAAGATCTTTTGAAAAATGCTGAAATAGATATTCAGGAGCTTACCCAAAAATATTCTAAAATTGCTGATGAACATTATGCAATTAAAGAAAAAGAGATCATGAAAGTTTAATTATATAATTCTTAACAAACAAAAAATATACTCAAATGAGCCTTGAATATACAGGATTCATAAATAATTAATGCCTATGAATTTTTGGCAATTTGTAGCCCGATTTATTTTAAAGCAACGAATATTTATTTTATTGGTATTAGCTGTGATAACAGTTTTTTTATCAACTAAGATTGAAAATATTCGATTTTCTCATACCGAAGCAAATTTACTTCCACAGGATCACCCGGAAAATATCAAATACGATCATTTTCTTGAAATTTTTGGAGAAGAAGGTAACCTGCTAATTATAGCAATTAAAGACTCCACACTTTTCACTGTTGAAAATTTCAATAAGTGGAATCATCTTACAAAAGATCTGGAAGCATTTGACCAAGTTGATTTTACCGTTTCAATTGGCGACATAAAAGAACTTAAAAAGGATAAAAAAAATCAAAAGTTCATTGTTGAACCTCTTTATGACAAGGAACCTGGTTCAAACGAAGATGTTAAAAAAATAAAACAAGAACTATTTGATAATCTGCCTTTTTTCGATAATTTTTTGTTCAACAAAAAATCTGGTACCATCAGAAGTGCCATTTATCTAGATAAGGATATTGTCAATACAAAAATTAGAGAACGATTTGTCTTTGATGTTCTAAACCCTGCCATTGAAAAATTTGAAAAAGACACAGGTTTAGATGTACGAATTTCAGGTATGCCCTACGTACGAACCATGAATGCCCAAAATATTATTGATGAAATTGGTTTATTTGTTGGATTGGCCTTATTGATAACTTCATTGATATTCTGGCTGTTTTTCCGCTCATATCGGGCAACTTTCATCACTATGCTTGTAGTAAGCATTGGTGTAATTTGGTCGGTTGGATTTATTGGTTGGTTTGATTATGAGATATCAGTACTAATGGCATTAATTCCACCATTGATCATTGTTATTGGAGTACCTAACGCTATTTTTTTAATCAACAAATATCAGCGGGAAGTAAAGGAACATGGCAACCAGGCAAAATCTTTACAAAGGATAATTTCAAAGGTAGGTAATGCTACTTTGATGACCAATATTACTACCGCATCTGGTTTTGCTACTTTTATGTTTACGAATAGCCAGCTATTAAAAGAATTTGGTACCATTGCCTCTATAAATATCATGGCAATATTTGTCTTGTCTATTTTAATTATTCCCATTATTTACAGCTTTATGCGAAAACCAAAAGACAAGCATTTGGAGCATTTGGAAAGAAAATGGATGGACACTATTGTGACCTGGATGGAAAATACAGTTAGATATAACAGAATTGCCATTTACATATCAACTGTTCTTATTATCATCGTTAGTATTATTGGAGTTTATAAAATTCGTGTTTCAGGTAGCATCATTGAAGATATGCCAAAAAGCAAACAATTTTATAAAGACATTGTTTTTTTTGAGAATGAGTTTGGCGGCATCATGCCTTTGGAAGTATTGATCGACACTAAAAGAAAAAAAGGTGTTATGAATTTATCTACGCTTAAGCGGATGAATAAACTGGAAGAAGAGATTGATGAAATACCTGAATTATCTAAATCCATATCTATTTTAAATATGGTAAGATACTCCAAACAGGCATTTTACAATGGAAATCCAAAATATTATCAATTACCTACAGAACAGGAAAAGAATTTTATTCTTGCTTACACCAAAAACTCAGATGCCAATTCTGACATGCTCAAAGACTTTGTAGATTCGACAGGGCAATATGCCAGAATCACAACATTTATGAAAGATATTGGTACCGAAAAAATGGCGAGAATCGAAGATCGGCTAAAAGATAAAATCGATAAAGTTTTCCCAAAGGACAAATACAATGTTATTCTTACTGGAAAAGCACTGGTATTTCTAAAAGGAACCAATTATCTGGTTAAGAACCTTGCCATTTCACTTTCACTTGCTATTTTACTTATCTCACTGTTTATGGCATGGATGTTTCGTTCGTATAAAATGATTATTATTTCATTGATACCTAATATTCTACCCTTACTGATCACTGCTGGTTTAATGGGTTATTTAGGAGTCCCTATCAAACCATCTACTATTTTGGTATTTAGTATTGCCTTTGGTATATCAGTAGATGATACCATACATTTTTTAGCAAAATACCGACAGGAACTCATACATCATAAATGGAATGTAAGAAAATCTGTATACGCAGCATTGAGGGAAACCGGAGTTAGTATGTTCTACACATCCATTGTTTTATTTTTTGGGTTTTTAGTCTTTACAGTTTCCAGTTTTGGTGGTACAAAAGCCCTTGGTGGATTGGTTTCAGTAACTCTGTTATTTGCAATGGTATCCAATTTATTATTATTACCATCGTTATTGCTATCACTGGAATCCAAATTTGCCAATAAAAGAACGATCAAAGAACCTACAATTACAATCCTACCCGAAGAGGATGATGAAAATTAATTGAATTAATTAAAATACTATGAAGGGAATTATTTTAGCTGGAGGTAGCGGAACAAGATTACATCCTCTTACCTTGGCTGTTAGTAAGCAGCTCATGCCAATTTACGATAAACCAATGATCTATTATCCTTTATCGGTATTGATGCTGGCAGGAATTAAAGATATTTTGATCATCTCTACTCCTAACGACCTTCCATTATTTGAAAGACTTTTAGGAGATGGGAAGAATTTAGGATGTAATTTTGAATATGCGGTTCAGAAAATTCCTAACGGACTTGCTCAAGCATTTGTAATTGGTGAAGAATTTATTGGCAATGATGATGTTGCTTTAGTTTTAGGAGATAATATCTTTTACGGAGCTGAATTCGAAAAACGTCTGAAAAGAGCTAATAAACCTGACGGAGGAGTTGTTTTTGCATATCATGTAAAAGATCCTGAAAGATATGGTGTTGTAGAATTTGATGAAAATCACAAAGCAATTTCTATTGAAGAAAAACCTGAAAATCCTAAATCAAATTATGCAGTTCCCGGAATATATTTTTATGACAATAGCGTTGTTGAAATTGCAAAAAATCTAAAACCATCTGCAAGAGGAGAATATGAAATTACGGATATCAATAAAACCTATCTGGAACAAGGAAAGTTAAGAGTTGGTGTTATTGGTCGTGGTACAGCCTGGCTGGATACAGGAACTTTCAATTCATTGATACAGGCACAACAATTTGTACAGGTAATTGAAGAAAGACAGGGTTTAAAAATTGGTTGTATTGAAGAAATTGCCTTCCGTAAAGGATTTATTGATGCCAATCAATTAAGAGAAGTTGCAAAACCATTGTTAAAAAGTGGTTATGGAGCATATTTAATGGACATAATAGAATAATTATTCTTTCTATTTTTTATTGCATTGCTTATCTTTGCCATTCAAATTTTTTAAGATGCAAAGATTTAACGTAGCTGAGTTATTACAATCAGAAAACTTTTTACAGGAAATAATTATAAAAGGATGGGTCCGTACTTTTAGAAGCAATAGATTTATTGCTTTAAATGACGGTTCTACCATTAAGAATATTCAATGTGTTATTGATTTTGAAAACACCCCTGAAGATATTCTAAAAAAAATAACAACTGGTGCTGCATTAAGCATAAAAGGCACATTGGCAGAAAGTCAGGGAAAAGGACAAACGGTAGAAATACAAGTTTCAGATATTGAGGTTTTAGGTGATTCAAATCCGGAAAAATATCCAATTCAACCAAAAAAACACACCTTTGAATTTTTACGTGAAAATGCACATTTAAGAGTTAGAACAAACACTTTTAGTGCAGTAATGAGAGTTCGGTCTGCTTTGTCATTTGCCATACATCAATATTTTGTAAGTAGAGGATTTTATCATATGCATACCCCTATCATTACAGGATCAGATGCAGAAGGAGCAGGTGAAATGTTTCGAGTTTCTACTCTCGACCAAAAAAAACCTCCATTAAATGAATCAGGTGAAATAGATTTTAGTCAGGATTTCTTTGGTAAGGAAACTAATCTTACGGTCTCTGGTCAGTTAGAAGCAGAAACTTATGCTATGGCACTGGGAAAAGTTTATACTTTCGGACCAACATTCAGGGCAGAAAACTCAAATACTTCTCGTCATTTAGCAGAGTTCTGGATGATAGAACCAGAGGTAGCTTTTAACGATCTGGATGCAAATATGGATCTGAGTGAAGATTTTATCAAAGAGGTATTAAAATATGTACTTGAAAATTGTAAAGACGATCTAGAATTTTTAGAACAACGTTTGATACAGGAAGATAAGTCAAAACCTGCGATCCAAAGGAGCGACATGGCTCTTATTGAAAAACTACATTTTGTAATAGATAATAATTTCAAAAGAGTTAGCTATACAGAGGCCATTGAAATTTTAAGGAATAGTAAACCCAATAAAAAGAAAAAATTCAAATACCCAATCAATGAATGGGGAACTGACCTGCAAAGTGAACACGAAAGATTTTTGGTTGAAAAACATTTTAAATGTCCAGTTATCCTTTTTGATTACCCGGCAAACATCAAGGCATTTTATATGCGTTTAAATGATGATGGCAAAACTGTAAGAGCCATGGATGTACTATTTCCTGGTATTGGAGAAATTGTTGGAGGAAGCCAAAGAGAAGAAAGATTTGATGTGCTTAAAGAAAAAATTAAAGCCCTTGGTATTGATGAAAAAGAATTATGGTGGTATTTAGATTTACGTAAATTTGGTACGGCAGTACATTCTGGCTTTGGATTAGGGTTTGAAAGATTAGTTCAATTCGCCACCGGAATGGGAAATATTCGTGATGTAATACCTTTTCCAAGAGCACCACAAAGTGCAGACTTTTAATTTTAACTTTTGAGGTAATTTAAACCAAACCTTTTTTTGTATTTTTATCAGGAAGAGAAAATCCTATGCTAAAACAAAGTTTACAACAAAAACTACAACAAAAATTATCTCCTCAACAAATTCAGTTGATGAAGTTAATTCAATTGCCCACTCAGGCATTTGAACAAAAATTAGCACAGGAAATTGAAGAAAATCCTGCTTTGGAAAGCGGTAAAGATGATCTAGATGAATTTCAAGACTCTGATCAGGATGATTATGATGACGAGGAAACGGAGAATGTTGAAACAGAAATCAATATAGAGGATTACCTAAGTGATGATGAAATTCCTAACTACAAATTACAGGCAAATAACTATAGTGCTGATGATGAGGATTCACGTATCCCCTACTCGGGAGGTATTACTTTCAATCAACACCTAATCAATCAACTCAACACATATAGTCTTGACGATCAAGATGTTCAAATTGCAGAATTTCTAATTGGCTGTATTGATGATAGTGGTTACATCAGAAGACCTATTGAAGATATTGTTGATGATCTTGCTTTTTCAGAAAATATTTTTACTACAAATGAAGATGTTGAAAAGGTATTAAAGATCGTACATGATCTTGATCCTGCCGGAGTTGGGGCAAGAAATTTAAGTGAATGTTTGCTGTTACAATTAAAAAGAAAAGAAGAGACTAAAGATCGAAAATTAGCCATCGAAATATTAGAGACTTCTTTCAACCATTTTGTAAAAAAGCATTACAATAAACTATTACAAAAATTCAATATTTCAAAAGAAGAATTGATCAGTGCTATAAGTGAAATTGAAAAACTTAATCCCAAACCTGGGGGCTCCTTTTCAGGTAATTTAACTCCCATTGAACATATCGTACCTGATTTTACTTTAAGAATAAACGAAGGAGTTCTTGAACTGAGTTTAAATGCAAGAAATGCGCCTGACCTTCATATTTCAAGAGAATATGATAATATGCTTAAGGGTTATGCCGAATCGAAAGACAAAACAAAAAGTCAAAAAGATGCGGTCCTTTTTATAAAGCAAAAATTAGATGCAGCAAAATGGTTTATTGACGCTATAAAACAGCGCCAACAAACACTAATGCTAACCATGAATGCCATTATGTACTATCAACAGGAATATTTTTTAACTGGTGATGAACGTAATTTAAGACCAATGGTTTTAAAAGATATTGCTGAAAAGATCCATATGGATGTATCTACTGTTTCGCGAGTTGCAAACAGTAAATATGTGGATACGCCTTACGGAACCAAATTGATAAAAGAGTTCTTTTCTGAATCAATGAAAAATGATCAGGGAGAAGATATCTCTACCCGTGAGATCAAAAAGATATTACAAACAGTGATTGAAAAGGAAAACAAAAAGAAACCACTAACCGACGAAAAACTATCTGCATTATTAAAAGAAAAAGGATATTTGATCGCACGTAGAACAGTTGCTAAATACCGGGAACAATTAGACATTCCGGTGGCAAGATTGAGAAAACAAATTTTGTAATTCATGCTTTTTTACAAACTAATATCATATGTTTTTCACCCTTTACTGTTCTCTTTTATAGGCTCATTCCTGTATTTATTCTTAACACCTAAACATATTTTAAAAAAACAAGAATACATTATTCTTCTATTTGTTTTTTTAAGTACTTATGTTTTACCCATTTTTTTACTCATAGTTTTAAAACAATTCAAATTGATAAATAATTATCATCTTAAAACCATTAATGAAAGAAAATTCCCAGTTATATTTTTTATCGTATTATCTTTTATGGTAGGAAAAATGATGATAAAAACTCAAATTGTAGATTTGCTGGCTTTTTCATTTTTTGGAATATCTTTTGCGTTAAGTATAACATATCTGCTCTTTAAGTTTAATATAAAAACCAGTTTACACACTTTGGGAATTGGTGGGATCATAGGTTTTGTAATCGTGATGAGCTATGAATATCAACTAAATTTTAATTTATTAATAGCGTGTTTATTTATTTTATCAGGCTTGATCGCTTTTTCAAGATTAAAATTAAAAGCTCATGTTCCAAATGAAATATATCTAGGTTTTATCATTGGTTTTATGACTCAAATAGGAAGTTATGCCTTTACTTTATCAGGATCATAAAGAATAGCTTACAGAATATAAAAGATCAAACCTAGTCGCAAATCGTGTATTCCAATAGTATATGAATTATTTTTTATATTACTAAAAATCTCACTAAGACCATAATACATATGTAAATTCCATTTGTTATACCCTACCGAAAGTGTTGGCCCATATTGAAAACGGTTAATCGCTATTATTTTTTCAACATCAAAATCTTCTCTTTGTTTTAATCTTGTATTCTCAATAAAAGCATATGAAAATTTAAAACCGGGATAAACTCTCCAAAACTTATACTTTTCAGGAGTAGAAGTTCTAAATCTGATCTCTAGGGGAATTTCAACATTGTGCATTCCTACTTTATTGCTTTTTAGTTCAATACCTTCAGAAGGTACTGGGGCGGGCACATATTCTTTCACACTAAAATAATAAACATTCAATCCATAACCTAGACCCAAACCTAATGCAATATTACGCCTTGTATTTAGAGGAAAATCTTTAATAAATCCGAATCCAAACCCATATGAAAAACCTGTTTGAGAAATTGGCTTGGGTAAATTCAGCATTTTTACGTAGGAAATACTAGCGTACAACTGATCTTCCAAATATTTGGTATCAACATAAACACTATCGTTCTGTGCTTTTAGCATACCGGATATGAAAATAAATAATAATGTTAGCTGCCGCATTTAGAAATTTTAAGAAATCAAAGGTAACTTTTTAAAAGAAGAATTCCCAAAAGGATAATTCAGAATTTAACGCGAATAAAAAAGGAATAAAAAAATGAAAGAATACAATATTTATGGAGAACAACTATCCCAAAGGCAAAGTCATCTGAATATTTTATTGACTTCAATTTAATATTTAGATCAAAACTCAAGATTCATATTTCCTTTTAATGGATGATTTAACCGTGAACTTCTAAAATATGAGCATAAAGGAAATCTCATTGATACAATTAAGTCTTCTTTTTAATTCAGTAAACTGATATCTAATTTTTTGCCTAGAATTCTGTTTAGTTCCTCAGATGTTTGGGGATCAATCAAATTTAAGGCTTTTACATTACACAGTTTTTCAATTAATTCAGCTCCGGCAAAAGTATTGGTTGATATTCCACTAACAATATCTGGTTTTAAATTAAAGCTTTTCATAACCCCAAAAACAGCATAAGGATCAGAAGCAC
>JAUVCP010000119.1 GCA_030590765.1 Flavobacteriaceae bacterium
GGATCCTGCAAAATAACAATCAAATGGTCATCTGCGGACATACGCACCGACCTCGATTTCCTGATCCAGGAGATATTCCTTTATTTAATGATGGTAGTTGTGTTCATCCAAATTCCATCATCGGAATTGAAATTGTTGATCTAAAGATTTCATTGATTAAATGGTATGACCATTTTGATGAACAAACCAATAAAAATATTATTAAAAAAGTGATCTTAGAAGGGCCAACGAATTTAGTCAAATTTATGTAATTGACTAATATACAGTATATTTGTTTAACTAAATATTTTTTATTTAAATCAATTTTTCATGTTTCTATTAGATAAACCCTATATTTCAGATTTCTTGATTCAAACAATCAAAGAAAATAATTTCCCTGTAGTTGCAAGTTCTGAAGCAAAAGAACTCATTTCAGATAGAACCTTAAACTGGATACCTGAGGAAGAAGCAATTGAGACTTGCAAAAATCAATCACAACCAGCAATTTATTCTAATTCAGAGAATACCATACAATGGGTCAATAAAAACCTGAGTTTTTCTGATCTACCAAAAAAGATCATGTTCTTTAAAAATAAAATAAAATTCAGAGAACTTATCAAAGATATCTATCCTAATTATTTTTATCAAGGAATCAAGCTTTCAGAATTAGAAGATTTAGATATTAAATCAATAGAATTTCCTTTTATTATTAAACCTTCAGTAGGTTTTTTTAGTATGGGAGTATACAAGGTAGAAAATCTGGAGGAATGGAAAATTATTTCCAAAAAAATCATAAATGAAGTTGAAATTACGAAGTCCATATATCCAAAAGAAGTAATCAATCTGAATAAGTTCATTATTGAAGAGTTTATTCATGGAGAAGAATATGCCATTGATTGTTATTTTAACAAAACAGGAGAACCTGTTATTCTAAATATTCTTCATCATATTTTCTCTTCAGGAAGGGATGTAAGTGACAGGGTTTACTCAACTTCAAAAAAGATCATTGAAAAGTATCATACAATTCTTGAAGACTTTTTAAAAATTATTGGTAACAAACTGGATCTCAAGAATTTTCCAATTCATATGGAAGTTCGAATTGATAAAGAGGGAAAAATAATTCCTATTGAGATAAATCCTCTACGGTTTGGTGGTTGGTGTACCACCGGTGATCTCTCTTGGTACGCATATGGCATTAATTCTTATGAATACTTTTTTAAGGGGATTAAACCTGACTGGAATAAAATTTTAGAATCGAAATCAGGAAAAATATTTAGTATCATTGTTTTAGACAATAATTCAGGAGTCAAAGAAAATAATATTGTATCCTTTGATTATGATAAATTATTAGAAAAATTTAGTAAACCAATGGTCTTAAGAAAAGTGAATTATTTGAAATATCCTGTTTTTGGATTTGTATTTATTGAAAATAGTATTGATAATAAACATGAATTAACTCATATATTAAATTCAAACCTGCAAGAATTTATAAAAGTTTGATAAAAACTACTCTTATTTTTAGACATTTTTTTGTAACTTTAGATACTCTTTAGATCCACTGTTCATATTTTATTTTTTCTAATTCATTTAATATGAATACGATTAAGTCTTAAATGCTTTTAGGCATTGTTTTTTATTTCATTATTGTAATTATTTCCAAAAACTCTCCCTCATGGAAAAAAAGCAAAAAATTATTCAAGTTTATGCGGTTATAATATGTGTAATCGCAGTTATCACTATCCTTATTACCTTATCAAGTTTAGTGTCATCTTATATAGATAAAAGTGATGCTTTGGCAGTGACTATCTATTCAAATAGTAATCAAGCAAGTTTGGCTTCCTACGAAAATTTTAAAATGGACATCTTGAAATCAACGCAAAAAGATCAAGCCTATATTCCTGATGATCAAACCCTGCACAAAATGTATGATGAGGCAAAATCAGCTAAAATTAAGATGGTTGAACATAGGGCTAATCGTGATATTACAGTAAGTGCCATTATTATGGTAATTGCTCTAATATTATTCGGTTCGCATATTTGGTTGATAAAAAAAATGAAAATTGTAGACGAACAGAAAATTAATAGTCCTTAAATAAATCATGAACAAAACAAAAATACTTTTTTGGCTACCCCGGTTTTTATGCATTATTGCAATACTATTCATTAGTTTATTTGCTTTAGATGCTTTTGAACCTGATCTCACTTTTTGGCAACAAATTGGAGCTTTTTTGATACATTTTATACCTTCATTTATTTTACTGGCTTTACTTCTTATAGCTTGGAAATGGGAATATATTGGTGGTATAATTTTTACAATACTTGGTCTTGGATTTAGCCCCTTTATTTTTAAACACAATTATGATATGAACCACTCTATTTGGATGAGTATGGGTATCATTGCAATGATCACTCTTCCATTTGTAGTTGTTGGTATTTTATTTATTATGAGTTATTTTCAAAATAAAAGAATCAATATAAATAAGTAATAAATAGTACATAGTTAATGATATTCTTGCTTAAATTTGCAGTGTTTTATGGGTAAGATATATTTTAATAGGGTTACTGCAATTTTACTGTTAGTTTTTTTACTAACACCTATTTTTATTCAGTTAATTCATGCAACTGAAGACCATACTTATCGCGAAATATTTTCTGATGACTTGAATCATATTCAACACATTGAAAATGATTGTGCAGTTTATCACCTTCAAATAAATCATAATGCCGTTGATCTTTATTTCAACTTTGAAATAGATCTATTACCTGAATTGACCCAGAATATTCAGGTAATTCTTACAGAAACAAAACAGAACTACATAAAGTATAGCTCTTCAAGAGCTCCACCAATTTCATTTGTTTAAATTCTAAAAAGTATAGAATAGTATTATTCTGCGATTTACTCTATAAGTTATTCCAAATCAAAAGGAATAATAATTTTTAATACAACAAATTAACAAGTGAAAAAAAAATATTTAATATTATTCTTTGTCGGTTTTATGACAATTGGATATTCTCAAAATATGCTTACCGGTAAAATAATAGATGAGAATGGGCTGGTAATATTTGGGGCAGATATCTATTCCGAAGACCTTCAAAGAGGAACTTCTACAGATGAGAATGGAATTTTCACTATCCAGAATATACCTAACGGTCAACACATATTTATTTTTACATTTCTTGGATACGAAACACAGCAAAAAAAGATTACCCTCTTTAACAAAGATAAAATACTAAACATAAAACTTTTTGAAACTGTTTTTCATATGGATGAAGTAATTGTTTCTACCCCTTTTAACAAACTGCAAAGTCAGAATGTGATGAAAGTTGAACACAAGAGCATTCAATCACTCGAAAAAAAAGGAGGTACAACTTTAATGGAAAGTTTAGGTAGTATAGCAGGAGTTTCTAATATGTCTACCGGTACAGGAATAGGAAAGCCTGTTATCAGAGGTTTGAGTGGTAACAGAGTTTTGACATATACACAAGGTGTTAAACTTGAAAATTATCAAAATGGCGAAAAACACGGACTAGGAATCAATGAATCGGGAATAGAAGCTGTTGAAGTCATTAAAGGTCCAGCATCACTACTCTACGGATCTGATGCTTTGGGTGGAGTTCTTTATCTTATTCCTGAAAAGTTTGCTTCAAATAACACTACAAAAGTAGGTGCATCTGCTAAATATTTTACAAATACCCTAGGATTTAATACTTCTGTTGGTGTAAAAACATCTGGAGATAAATTTAAATTCATTGCCAGAGGAGCTTATGATACACATTCTGATTATAAAACTGGAGGTAACGAAAGAGTAACAAATTCGCGTTATAATGAGGTAGATTTTAAAACTGCATTTGGCTATTCTAGTGATAAATTTACATCAGATCTTAGGTATAATTACAATCAATCAAAAGTTGGACTCCCTAAAGAAATTGGTGAGCAAGAAACTTCAAAAGAACTTAAGGGTCTATATCAAGATCTTGATTATCATATAATTAGTATGAAAAATGATTTTGTGTTAAATTCTTCATCTATAAAAACCAACTTAGGGTATACACACAATAACCGAAAACTGTTTAATAAAGATAAAATCACGGTTGATATGCTGTTAAACACATTTAACTATGATGCAAAATGGTATTTGCCTGAATTTGGGGATTTTGAAACTGTTTTTGGTGTCCAGGGAATGTTTCAAACCAATACAAATTATGGAAAACAAGTTTTTTTACCAGATGCAAATATCAATGATTTTGGAGCTTTTGGTAATTTAAATTACAAATGGAAATCAAGCACTTTACAGGCAGGACTTCGTTTTGATAATCGAAAAATTGATACCGAAGAGCATGGAATTTCAGGTGAAGAACATTTTATAGAAGCAATTAACAGATCTCTAAATAGTTTTTCAGGATCTGTGGGCTATAAAACAGACATCAAGCAAAACTTGGTCACACGTATAAATTTTGCATCAGGATTTAGAGCACCAAATTTATCCGAATTAGTTTCTAATGGTATTCATGAAGGTAGATGGGAAATTGGTAACTCAAATCTTGATAACGAGCAAAATATACAGTTAGATATCTCTTTAGAATATAAAGCCAAACACTTTGAGTTTTTTGCAAACAGTTTTTATAATAATATTTTTGATTATATTTATATTGCTCCCACAGGAGATGAAATAGAAGATTTTGATATATACACGTATGTTCAAAATGATGCATATTTATTTGGTGGGGAAATAGGAATTCACTTACATCCGCACCCAATGGACTGGCTTCACTTTGAAAGTTTGTATGAAACGGTTATTGGAAAACAAAAAGAAGGTGGTTATTTACCAAGGATTCCGGCAAATAAGCTTGACAACACATTCAGAGCAGAATTTGATATAGATCAATGGTTAGATTTTGGTTATGTTTTTTTGAATCTGGAAAGTACTTTTAAACAAAATAAAGTAAGTGATTTTGAAGATACTTCAGACAGTTATAATCTACTAAATTTTGGTTTTGGCGGAAATGTACTTTTCGGTAAACTTAAAACCAGCGTAAACTTCACTATAAAGAATATTTTAAACAAAGAATATATTTCACATTTATCAGTCTTAAACGAAGAAGGAATTCCAAATCCTGGAATCAATTTTGTTTTTGGTATAAAATTAAATTATTAAAACTATGGGTAAGAAAGTGCTAATACTAGGAGGTGGCTTTGCAGGAATTGAAGCAGCCATCTTTTTGAGAAGGGAAAAATTTGATGTTACCTTGATTAGCAATCGAGATTATTTATATGTTTATCCAACTTCCATATGGATTCCTGTAAAAAAGATCAAATTTGATGATGTTTGTATTTCTATGAAATCCTTGTCTAAAGCACACGGGTTCAAATGGGTTAAGGATGAGATTACTGAAATAAAAGCAAAACAGGGAATTGTTATTTGTAAAAATGAAGAGTTTTCAGGTTACGATCATCTTATTATCGCTCTGGGTGCAGGAAAACGTAAATATAAAGGAAATGAAAATTTTCTTTCGATTTGTGGAGCACCATTAGAAGCAGAACAACTAAGAGATAATTTAGACAAATTAATTGCAAAAGGAGGTGGAACCATTGCCATGGGATTTGGAGGAAATTCATTGGACAAAAGTGCCGTAAGAGGCGGACCAGCTTTTGAACTTTTATTCAATGTAAATAATTATTTAAAGAAACATCATAAACGCAATAAATTTAAACTAGTATTCTTTTCTCCTGTTAAAAATCCAGGAGCTAAAATGGGTAAAAAAGCTCCTGAGTTTATGGATGCCTATTACCACAGATTGAAAATAGATCAACATGTTGGTAAACCAATTAAACAATTTGTACCAGATGGTATTGAATTTACAGATGACACAAAATTGCATAGTGATTACACCATGTATATTCCGGCATTACAAGGTCATGATGTTTTTTATAATGCTTCAGATCTACCCTTAACAGAAGCAGGATTTATTAAAATTGATGACTATCAGGAAGTACAATTTGAAAAAGGTGAAAAAATAAGTAAAACACATGTTTATGCTGTTGGAGATTCTTCTGCCTTGGAAGGCCCCGGATGGAAAGCAAAACAAGGTCATATTGCAGAAGTAATGGCCAGGAATCTTGCTTTTAATATTGCCGAAAGAGAAAAAGGTAGTGACAAAAGAAAAGGTTATAAAGAACATTTGAATATACTTTGTGTAATGGATAGTGGAGATGGAGCGGCATTTATATACAGAAATCACGAAAAAGAAATCATTTTTCCATTACCAATAATTGGTCACTGGATGAAAAAAGGATGGGGTTGGTATTTTAAAAATTCTAAATTAAAGAAGATCCCAAGAATTCCAGGCATGTAATTATTAAAACTATATTATTAATTTAAAATTAAAGAGATGAAAATTTCATTCCCAACAAACGACAGAAAAACCATAGCAAAAAGAACTGGTAGATGTAAAGAATTTGTTATTTACGATCTTGCAGATTCAAAAATAATAGATATTTCTTATCACGAAAACAACCATGAACACCATGATCATGGTCACGGACATGGTGGCGGTCATGGAGATGGCCATGGAAATCATGATCATAAAAAAGGAGAAGGAGAACATAACCACGATGAAATGCGTGAACTGCTAAAAGGTGTTGATGTATTGGTTGTTGGAAGAGTTGGTAAGTTTATGAAAAAAGCTCTGGATGGATTTGGTATTAGATACCAGCTTACCAAAAAAATTGAGATTCAGGAAGTAGTTGATGAATTTTTAGAAGGAATCGACTAATGTAAAAAGAAAGAGGGATATTTTGTTTCATTATATTCCTCTTTCCTTTTGAATCTGTTCATAGGCTTTTTGTACTTGTCGGAATTTGTCTTCTGCTCC
>JAUVCP010000138.1 GCA_030590765.1 Flavobacteriaceae bacterium
ATCCATAAGGGAACTATGACACATCTATGGGAAATTAGAATTACTGATGAAAAAAAGAATCTTGTTTCCTTGTGTAAACTTACCAATATCATTATTCCAAGAAAATAGATTTTGATGCACCATAAAAGGAAATGGTTTAAAATTATTTTGAGAATTGCAACTGTTTTATTTGCTATTGTTTTTTTAGTTGTATCTATTTTTATTTATCGTTTTACCAAATTAAAAACAGATGCGAGTATTTACAAGAAATTTGAGGGTGAGATTCATAAAATCAATATTTCAAGAATTCAATATAAAGATCATTTGGTAAGAGTTTTTTCTATGCAAAAAGCTATAGACACTTCTTTGCCGATTTTAATATTTGTGCATGGTTCACCAGGTTCAGGAATGGATTTTAAAAGGTATTTAGTAGATAGTGAACTAAATGCGAATTCGAATTTAATTACTTATGATAGAGTGGGATACAGCACCAATAAGACAGAAGAGGTATTGAGTGGTCTGGAACAAGAATTAGAAGTTTTACGACAGGTATTTCCTGTAAAAGATATGGAAAAAGTTATTTTAATTGGATATTCCTATGGAGGAACTATTGTTGCGACTACCCCTGAAAAGTTTAGATCAAAAATTCTTTTGGCACCAGCAATAAAAGGAGAATTTGAACCAAGGTTTTGGCTTATGAATTTGTTTCATTGGAAAATTACCAAATCTTTTATGCCTCGAGTTTTTAATAATGCAGCGAAGGAAAAAATGTATCATTTAACTGAGTTTCCTACTTATAAAGATAAGTGGGCAAATAGTCCTACACAAATCAAATCCATTCATGGAGATAAGGACAGGATCGTACCTTATAAAAATTCTCTTTATTTAAGGAGTAAATTTGAAAAAGATCAATTTAAATTGATTACAATTCCGGATGGAAATCATGGTTTGTTGTGGAATCAGTTTGATTTGATCAAAAGAGAAATAATAAAAGACATCAATGAATAATCAAATTATTTTTAGATCATTACTTGATAAAATAGATCAATTACTGGAATCAGGAACACCATTTGTAGCCTATAGGAAACCATTGGATAATTCGGTCACTCTAATGATCCAGCAAGATGATTTGCTGTATTTATTAAAAAATTATAAACAAAAAGGTTTTGTTTTTGCTCCTTTTGATGATCAGGAAAAATCGGTATTATTTCCTCTTGAAAAATGTAAAATATTTTCTGCTTCAATTTCTTATCCACAATATAATTTGACAATTAAGAAAAAAGAAAACACATCTTTGAATTCAGATGAAAAAGCTAAAACGAGCCATATAAAGCTGGTTGATAAAGGAATTGATTTTTTAAGATCGAAAAATGTAAGAAAAGTCGTTTTATCAAGAAAAGAAACCATTCCGATTGGTCAAATTTTGAAAGGTGAAATTTTTGATCGATTGATACGGTATTATCCACAGGCTTTTGTTTTTATATACTTTCACCCAAAAGTAGGATTATGGATGGGTGCGACTCCTGAAACGTTATTAAGTATAAAAGGAAATGGTTTTAAAACCATGGCTTTAGCTGGAACGCAAAGCAATGAAAGGAAAAAACAAATAGAGTGGGGAGAAAAAGAAATAGAAGAACAACAAATTGTAACAGATTTTATTGTAAAACAATTGAAAGATTTCAACCTAAATGTTACAAAACCTTTCACCAAAAGATCTGGAGATTTATTGCATATTTGTACTGAAATTAATGGAAAATTAAGTTCTAATGATCTAATAGAAACATTGATCCATAAAATGCATCCAACACCTGCTGTTTGCGGTTTACCAAAAGAAATGGCCAAATCATTTATCCTGAAAAATGAAAATTACAACCGTGAATTCTATACTGGTTTTCTAGGAGAGTTAAATATCAAAAAGTTGAATGATCTATATGTAAATTTGCGTTGTATGAAAATAAAAGATCAAACAGCAAGCATATTCATTGGTGGAGGGATTACAAAAGATAGCGATCCTGAAAATGAATGGGAAGAAACTGTTTCAAAAAGTGAAGTGATGAAAAGAGTTTTATTTTAAACACTTTGATAAAAATATATAAATTGAGGTAAATATGTGGATTTCATTTCTATTTTTGTAATGAATTCTAAACTTCTCCAATGCCACAATATCCCAAACAGGAACTTGCACAATTAGTTTTACAGCAATGTGTTGTAAATGAAATTGAAAATGTGGTAATTTCACCCGGTTCACGCAACGCACCTCTTACCATTGGGTTTGTTAATCATCCGAAAATTAAAGCATTAAGTATTGTTGACGAACGAAGTGCAGCTTTTTTTGCTTTGGGTATGGCGCAGCAATTACAAAAACCGGTTGCTTTATTATGTAGTTCGGGTTCTGCTTTATTAAATTATTATCCTGCTGTTGCGGAAGCATTTTATAGTAAAATTCCATTGGTGGTAATTTCAGCTGACAGGCCTAAACATTTGATTGATATTGGTGATGGGCAAACCATCCGGCAGGAAAATGTATTTGCAAATCATATTTTATACAATGCAAATTTAGAGGAGTTAAAGACTAAATCCTCTGATTTAGGTGATAATGAAATGAAATTAGAGGAGGCTTTACGATTGGCAAAAGAAAAAAAAGGTCCGGTACATATCAATGTGCCATTTGATGAGCCTTTGTATGATGTTACAAATGAACTTTCCGTTAAGGTTAAAGAAGTGGAGCAACCTATAAAAGATAGTCTTTTGGATGAAATTCCGCTTGAAGTTAATGAATTGCAAGTATTTGCTGATTTATGGAATACATCAACAAAGAAAATGGTACTGCTCGGAAGCTGTCTTCCTGATAAGATGATCCAGACTCAGTTAAGCCATATTGTTAAAGATCCGTCTGTATTGGTTTTAACTGAAACTACTTCTAATGTATATCACAATAGGTTTATCAATAGTATTGATCAGTTGATTATTCCTTTGAATGAGGAAGAATTAGTAGATCTGCAACCCGATATTTTATTAACTTTTGGAGGAATGGTTGTTTCAAAAAAAATAAAACAATTCCTCAGAAAACTAAAGCCAATGAGGCATTGGCATATTGATAAGTTTGATGCTATGGATACTTATCATTGTCTATCGCATCATTTTCAGGTATCACCACAATTATTCTTTAGTCAGTTTTTCTTCCTGACAAAGCAAAAAGAAAGTAGCTATCAAAAAGAATGGATTGATATTAAAAATGATAGATTGATCAAACATAATAATTTTTTAAAAAATGTTGATTTTTCTGATTTGAAAGTATTTGAACTTATATTTAAAGCTTTACCAGATCATATACATTTACAATTGTCAAATAGCTCTGTTATTAGGTATTCACAGTTGTTTGATATTCCTGTAACAACACAAGTGTTTTGTAATCGTGGTACAAGTGGTATTGACGGAAGCACTTCCACTGCAATTGGGGCGGCTTTTGTGAATAGAAAACAAACAATATTTATTACGGGTGATATTAGTTTTTTATATGATAGTAATGCTTTGTGGAATAATTATCTTAAAAATGATCTTCGTATTATTTTGATCAATAATTCTGGAGGAGGTATTTTCAGGTTTATTCCAGGACCAAAATCTACAAATGTGTTGGACTATTTTGAAACTTCTCATCAATTAAATGCTTCAAGTTTGTGTGAAATGCATGGAATTGAATATTGTTCTGTTGGAAATAAAAATGAACTTCAAAGAATACTAGACAACTTTTTTGACAGATCTGAAAAACCAAAACTTCTCGAAATATTTACTCCTTCAATAATAAATGATCAAATTTTAAAGAACTATTTTTCAGGTTTAAAATAATTTTTATCAATAAAAATTGGCTTTTTCTTATATTGAGTTATTCTTCTCTGCGTAAAAAAAAACCCTAAAGTAAAATTTTCGGATTTTTATCATTTATGAGAACAAACTAAAGTATTAGAACTTGTAAAATTTACGAGCTTCCCTTTCAATTTTATCATCCCAAAGTCTTACAATCACTTCGTGAGCAATCTTTTTATATTCTCCGGCGAGTTTTGTGTCTCCCATTTTTTTATATAATTTGGAAAGTCCGTTTAACGAAGGAATATGCATATCATTTATTTTTAAACATGTTTGATATTCAGCAATTGCTTCGTCATAAAAACCATCTTCTACAAGCTGCTTAGCATCTTTAAAATGCTCTTCAATATCTCTTATTCTTGGCTCAATATTTATATGAATGGCATTTACTGTTTTAAGTGTTAGAAAAGAACAAGGAACTTCTCTAATCACTTTTTCGGTAACACTACCCATGATCATTCTGTGAAAGTTTGATTTCCCTGAAGATCCCATAACAAGCAAGTCGCTATTCCTTTTTTTGATCGTTCTTAATATTTTTTTAGCCGGGTCACCAGTTTTAATAATACTTTTGAAGTTTACATCAATTAAATTAAAACTTTCTAAATAGGAAGCCATCTCTTTTTCAAAATTAACTTTATTTAAGGCATCTATTTCATCCCATTTTAATTTTAAACCTTTAAATCCAAGTTTGCCTGGCTCTAATACACCAAGAATGATCAATTTAGCATTGTACCTTCTTGCGATATTAATAGAATTATTCAAGGCAAGTGTAGACTCTTCTGAAAAATCAACTGGACAAAGAATACTTTTTATATTTTTTAGATTACTTCCTTTTTTAACAACCAATACAGGTTTGTCACTTCTTCTTACCAGTTTTTCAGCAGTTGTACCTAGTTTGAATGTATCCTTCTTTAACTTTGCGCCAGCACCAATAATGATTAGGTTCACATCTTCTTTATTTGAAACCTGTATGATCTTATCAAAATGATTTCCAAATTTAATAATTGGTTTATTTGTTTCAACACCGTCTTTTTCAATTTTTTCTTTGATCAGGTCTAACTGAGATTCAGCTGCACCTTTGATCATTGTTTTTACTTTATCATTTTTAATTTGATCAGGTAAAACGTGAATAAGTATGATTTTTGATTCAAATAATTTGGCAATATCTATAGCATTTTGAACCATATTTTCAGAACAGTTACTGAAATCAGTTGCTAACAGAATTTTTTTTAAAATTTTCATGGTTTTGG
Organism: Flavobacteriaceae bacterium; assembly: GCA_030590765.1. Taxonomy (GTDB): domain Bacteria; phylum Bacteroidota; class Bacteroidia; order Flavobacteriales; family Flavobacteriaceae; genus Lutimonas. The sequence continues at coordinate 5,094 of JAUVCP010000138.1, forward strand.
TCTTATTTGATTAAAATAGAAAGATCTTCTTTTCTATTTATTTTATATTTTAAAATTTACTCGTAAAAAACAAAATTCAAGCCAATTTGAACTTTTTGAAGAGATTATTTAGCTCTATTGTTGCTTTTTACAAAGTTAGTAATTTCTTTCTTAATTTTTTAGGAACAGCATTTTTATGAATCATGATTGAAATAGATTTCAATTGCATATATGATTCTGAGATATAGATAAATCCATCATTGCCTACATGAGTGCCCCATGAATTTTTAACCTTATAGTATTTATTTCCTTTTTGATCTTTGTAAATCCCAGTAATATGCATTAAATGATCATCAGTTGTATTGTAATTTTCAAATTCCGCCTGACGGAAAGCAGGAGAAATATCCAATTCAGGAACAATTTCTTGCAAACTTTTTTCATTGTCATTTTTGTTCATTGGAATAACAGCAACACCATTTTTTTGTGAAAATGTAGACTCTGAAACATCCATATCCAATTCAACAGTGTATCCGTTATTAAGAGCATGATCCAATATCTCCATATACTCATTTAACGGAAAATTGTAAAAACTGCCATAGGAGAAGTTATCGGGAATGTCAAGAATAAACTTAGAATAAGTTGGCTGATGTGTAAAAGTAGTTAATGTTATATATGCGTCTGGATCTAATTTAGTCATGGACATAAACTCTTGTGGAGTATAAGTTTTGCCATTATAAGAAAAGCTTTTGGTATATACTCCAATATCTTTATCTAAAATAGATTTTATAGGTTCTTTCCAGTTTTTTTGATTTGGATCTTTTTCAATGAATTTATCTAAGATAACTTTCATGTCTGGCATAATTTTACTGTGGTTATAAAGTTTTTGCACGTCTATCAAGCCTGTGAAGGCCTCCTGAGGCATTAAACCGTTTAATCTGGCTGCATTCATAAGATCATGAGCAAGACCACCTTCACTAAATTGAGCTTTACCTTGTCGCATTACATAGTTCCATGCTTTTTTATCATAGGTTGTTCTTACTATATGCATTTCTGAAATATCAATTTTTTGCCCTGAAATTCTTTCAATTTCAGATTCAATAAAAGATGATGTAGAAAAGCTCCAGCATGTACC
>JAUVCP010000400.1 GCA_030590765.1 Flavobacteriaceae bacterium
AGAAACTGCTCGGCTTTATCATCTCCAATGGCTGAAAATAAAGCAGCAATATGAAAAGTTGTTGTCCCAAATAAAGGATTTGCAATAACAACATTACCTTTATACTTTTCATTGGTCAAATCAAAAATAGACAGGGGCACATCTACGCCCTTCAATAGATCTTTATTGTAGATCAATACCCTAGCTCTAGCCGAAAATCCCATCCAATGATATTCCGGATCTTTAAAAATAGGATCGATATCATTAGCTACAGAAGAATGGTAAGGAGCCGTAATTCCTTTATTTTTTAAAACAATGGTCCTTACCGGATCACCACTCCAAAAAACATCACATTGTGGATTATCTTTTTCCGCAATTAATCTATTCAAAACTCCTGTTGATTTAGTCTCTTCTGTATCATAAACAGCTTTTACTTTTATACCTGTTTCTTTTTCAAAAACCTTCAAAACAGGCTCCGAAAAAATCTGATCAACGCTGGTATAAACAACTACTTCATTGCTATTTTTACTACAACTCATTGAAACCATCAGGATAAAAACTACAAGAGTGCGATACAAAATCTTCATATGCTTAAATTTTATACCAAATATACGATTTTAGATATTACATAATTAAATAGAACACATACTAATGTTACCCTGGATCATCAATAATTCTTTTCGCACCTAAATACTATTTTCCATTATATTTGTTCTTCAAAGAAAACTGAAACAAAGATCAATTCTATGGAACCCTATTTTGCAAAAACTCCTAAAATAATTCAAAATGTGTTTTCGGATTTCACTTGGAGAATTACAAAGTCTAGTAATCAACTTAAACAGATCTATCTCACTTTTGATGATGGACCTATACCTGAAATTACGGACTGGGTTTTAAAAACCTTGGATAAATTTGATGCAAAAGCTACTTTTTTTTGTGTGGGTGATAATATTAAAAAACATCCTAAAGAATTTAAAAACATACTAAATAAAAATCATTCTATTGGTAATCATACATTTAACCATCTAAATGGATGGAGAACAAATACGAAAAAGTATCTGGATAATGTAAAGAAAACAGAAGAAATTATAGATATAACCTCTACAAAAGTCCTTCCCTCAGAAACAGATTTAGGATGGAACAAACTACAAAATACGAAAATATTCCGACCCCCTTACGGGAAGATAAGAACCTCTCAAAAAAGAGCTTTGCTGAAAAAAGGATATCAGATCATTATGTGGGATGTGTTAAGTGCTGATTTTGATCAAAATATAAGCAAAGAAAAATGCCTGAAAAATGTAGTTAAAAGTGTAGAAAATGGTAGTATCATCGTTTTTCATGACAGTATCAAAGCCTTTGAAAAATTGCAATATGTTTTACCAAAAACCTTGGCTTATTTAATTAAAGAAGGTTATACGTTTAAAAAACTTGCCTAACTATTTAAATTCTGTATCGCATAACTTTTAAATAGTTCTGAAATCACTAAGTCAAAATTTAATTTCTCAGTGAAACTCTTTTTAACATTGCGAAACTCTGCGTTATAGCTTTTATTCAAACCTAACGTTTACAAACTTTTTATCCTCCAATAGTAGCTTTTATATCAAACACCATAAATATAGATATGATCTCTTCTATTTCAGATTCATTTGGTGCTACAAACTCAATAAAATCTTCTGATTTTCCTAATTTCTTATACTTATTCTCGGCAACTTTATGATATGGCAACAAATTGATCACCTTTCTGTTACCATCCAAAGAATTCATAAATTCAGCAGTTTTTACAATATTACTCCTTGAAACATTAACTCCTTTGATCAATGGCATTCTAAAAATAATATCTACATCTGTTTTTGAAAGTTCTGTAATGTTTCTCAATATTTTCTTATTACTCACACCAGTAAACTTTTTATGAATTATTTCATCCATTACCTTGATATCAATCAAAAAAAGTTCGGTATGCTTCGCAACTTCAAGTATTGTTTCTAAACTTGAAAATGCCGTTGTATCCACGACACGATGGTAAAATCGTTTACCACATTCCTTTAATATCTGTAACAGATAATCAGCATGCATCAAAGGTTCTCCTCCTGAAAAGGTAACTCCGCCACCCGATTGATCAAAAAAAGCTGCTTCATTATCAATCACTTTCATCAGCTCATCAATAGGTTTGAACTTCCCAAGAATTTCAAAAGCTTTTGTAGGGCAAACCTCTGCACAAATTCCACAAAAATTACATGCATTATAATCGGTTATAATACCTGCCTCTGTCATTTTCAAAGCATCATTCGGACAATTTTTAATGCACTTTACAGCCCCGATACACTTCGAGGCTGTATACATTTTTTGAACTTTTGGAGAAATACTTTCTGGATTATGACACCACTCGCAAGATAAATTACAACCCTTAAAGAAAACTGTTAATCTGATTCCGGGTCCGTCATTTATCGCATATTTCTTGATATCGAAAATTGAACCTGTTTGCATTTAAAAAGAATCATTTTCTGTTCTGTCAATAACTTCCTGTTGCAGATCGGCATT
>JAUVCP010000390.1 GCA_030590765.1 Flavobacteriaceae bacterium
CCAATAATTTAACCTTAAAAATAAAATCATATTTAGACCTTAAAAAATCCGAATGTGCTTTTACCAATCTGTTCTTAGTCTGGCTAAATTCAAAAGAATTCATCACACCCACATTGAATTTTTCCTGAGCATATCGAAAAGCTTCTTCCTGTGCTGCAACTGATTTTTGTGCTGCATCATATATCTTAAGAGCACCAAGGGCATCAGCATACACCGTATGAATGATTTTTTCAAGTCTTAATTCCTCTTCATCCAGTTGATTCTTTTGTTTGTTATGATAAATTTCTGCTCTTTTTACATTGTTAGAGGCCTGAAAACCATTTAAAACAGGAATGCGTAAACTCAAGCCAAATGAACTTCCTTTGTTTCTGTCAAAAAATTGATCTGAAAACCCATTAGGACTACCGGTTACAGGAATAAAATTTTGCGTGATTACATTTTCACCAGTGCCTTCTACCTGACCAATAACTCTTGTAGGATCATCAGGATTAATTTCTGAACCAACAATTCTATCCAAATTTGAATATCTTGAATTCCAGTTATAAAATCCTGAAAGTGTTGGTTGTAAAGCACCTTTTGCCAGTTTTATATCTTTTTCTGCTATTTCAATATTTGTTTCAGCAACTTTAATTTCATTTCTGTTAGCAAGTGCTTTTTGGTATACGTCATCAACAGAGTAATTTGCAAGGTTCACCAAAGGAAGACTTTCAATTTCTTCATCAGCAACATCAAAATCCTTATAACTATCCAATTGAAGTAATTGAGCCAGACTTATCAAAGAAATTTGAAGATTATTCTGTGTAATGATCAAATTTTGCTCGTCATTTGCCAAAGTCGCCTGAATTTCTAAAAGATCACCTTTTGGAATGGTACCTGCTTCAACCAGCTTACTTGTTCTGTTCAATTGTTCTCGAGTGATCTCTAGTTGTGGCAAAGCAACATTCACTGCTTCTTTACCAAATAAAACCTACAAATATGCATTGATTACATTTAAGGAAATATCATCTTTTATCTTGTCCAGCTGATATCTATTTGCAAGAATTCCCAAGTCTGCCTTTCGTAACTGGTTGTGATTTTGCAATCCGCCGTAAATAATAATCCCCGACGAAACTCCACCAGAAGTGGTTTGTGTGGTCTGATTTCTCAAAACTCCAGTAGTAACATCTGTTGTCAATCCAGAATTCCATGAATGAGATCCATTTAAATTCAAATTAGGTAAAAAATTACCAATTGCATCTTTTCTATTTATTTCTGCTAATGAAATATCATATTCACTCTGTTTAATCGTAAGGTTATTTTTGATAGCATAATCGACACATTCTCTTAATGTCCATTTTTTATAATCACCCTTATTCTCTTGAGAATAAACAGAAATTATAAAACTGAAAAGGAATAGTAGGGTAAGATTTGTTTTCATACGGAATTTTGATTTGCTATTTGACGAGTGTAAAGAATTTTTGTTACAAAAAATATTCTGTTTTATTGTGAATTATTCTTCTTCCAGTTTCTATAGAACAAAAATACAGATATGGCAATGATTAAATAAGGAAATACCATTAAATAAACAATACCGGAATTTATGCCTTCTGCAGTTTCTTCGCCACCCTGCTCAACAACTGCACGGCACATAGCACATTGGGCTTTCATCAACGAAGAAGGAAGCAAAAAAATAATCCATATGATCTTTCTTCTTATATACATGATGCTAATAATAGGGAGAAATCATCAAATAAACCACAACTCCACTAACAGCAACAAATAACCATAACGGAAAAGCTATTCTTGCCAGTTTCTTATGCCTTTCAAAATCAGCTGTTATCCCCCTTACAAAAGTGATCAAAACAAATGGAATAACTAGAACGGATAATGATATATGCGAAATCAAAATAGTAAAATAGATGTATTTAATCACACCGTCACCTCCAAAGGGAGTGGAATCAGAAGTCATGTGATATGCAATATAAAGAACGAGAAAGATAGCAGTAAAAACAATTGCCGTTTTTATCAATTTTTCATGCAATTTTACTTTTTTATTTTTTATGGCCCACACAGCTACAATTAAAATAATCGCTGTTGTTGCATTAATAGATGCATAAATTGGTGGTAAAAAAACAGGCAATTCTACATCAATTTTTATTCCAAATAACAGTCCTACCACAATTGGAACAATTATGGATACAACTGTAATTACTTTGTTATATTTTTTTTCGGGCTCCTTCATTTTTTATTACTTATTAGCATGCCTTGTTACAATATATTAGTGTAAACGAAGTAAGATTAATTAATCTTTTAATAAAATAGCTATATCTTCTTTTAACCATTGTATTTGATTTGCATCCAAACCATCATAAAATTTGATAGGATTTTCTATCTCTCCATTTTTTACGGTTCTAGATCTGATGTACCCGTCTTTATCGATCAAAGCAAATAAACCGGAATGCTCAAAACCTCCTTCCGCATCTTTATTTTCTCCAGCATACAATTTAAATCCAACATTTGAAAAGGTATAGATCTTATCTTTATCACCTGTCATAAAATGCCAGTTTTTAAGAGTCGCACCTTTCTCTTTTGCATATGCTTTCAATACTTCAGGCGTATCATGTTCTGGATCAATACTAAATGATGCTA
>JAUVCP010000328.1 GCA_030590765.1 Flavobacteriaceae bacterium
TTTTTTTTGTATCAACTTTTGCCAAAACTTTTATACTTAATTGATAAAAAAGGTAACCAATCAATAAACCTAATAAAGCACCGGCAGCAACATCAATAGGAAAATGAACCCCAATATAGATCCTGCTATAGGCAAATAAAATTGGCCATATAAAAAATAAAATAGTGTATTTGTAATACTTCTTTAATGTTAGATGCATGAGTAAGCTCACTGCAGTTGATGTAGTGGCATGACCAGATACAAAACTAAAACTTTTATTATCTTTTAAAAGTCTGATAATATCCCTTAATTCAGGATTTTGATTAGGTCGAAGTCTTCCTACCAAATCTTTTATAAAAACAGTTAACTGATCAGAAAAACCAGCCATTAGGGCAGTGATAATAATAAAAACCAATCCTTTTTTCCAGCCAAAAGTCTTAAAAATTAAATAAAAAAATATCAGGAAAAGTGGTATCCAATTTATTGGAGTTGTGATGAACATCCAAAAAGAATCCCAGTTTTCATTACCCAAACCATTGAGAAAAACCAGTAATTCTTTATCGTACTGAATAAGATTGTCGATAAAATCCAAATTATAATCCTCGTTTTATTGGTCCCGTAACATCCTCAATATTATCCTGAACCTTATTTTTGATCTTTTTTACTTCCTTCTCAATATCCCTTGTGAATTCGGTATCAATACCGCTTTTTTTAGCAGAATCATTGATCTCTTTTTTTACTTCTTCCGTTGCGTTTTTTAATTGTTGCATTCCCTTTCCTAAACCTCTTGCCAGTTCGGGAATTTTATCTGCACCAAATAGCATCACAACTATTACTAGAATAATAAAAATTTCTGCACCACTAATAAATAAAAACATAGCCCTTCTAAATTAGGTTACAAAGATAAAACAATAAATGATTAAAAAATGAGATACTATTTTGAATTCAAAAAAAACCTCTCTTATTTTATCTCAAACCCATCTCTATCTTCTAAAAAACCAAATTTATTTCTGGTTTTTATGATATATTCTTTATCTAAACTTATACTTTTTATATCTTCTTTGCCTTCTTCAAAATCTATTAGTGTATTTCCTATTGCATCATAAACCGCTGAATGACCAGTATATACTAAATCATTATTATCAACTCCAACTCTATTAACGCCAATAGAATAACACAAATTTTCCATTGCACGTGCTTTCAATAAGGTATCCCACGTTTTTATACGTGCATTTGGCCAGTTTGCCACGAATAGAATAATATCAAATTCTTCGGTATTTCTTGCCCATACCGGAAAACGAAGATCGTAACAAATCAATGGACAAATTTTAAATCCTTTATAATCAAAAACCAATCTTGTTTTTCCTTGAGCAAATACTTTATCTTCATCGGCAAAAGAAAATAAGTGTCGTTTGTCATAATACTTTAACTCCCCATTTGGAAAAGCAACGATCAACCGATTGAAGATGTTTGAATCATCATTAATGATCAGACTTCCAATTAGTAGACAATCTTTCTTTTTTGACATCTGTTTCATCCACAAGACTGATTTCCCATCCATTAATTCGGCAATATTCTCACCTTTCATAGTAAATCCGGTGGAAAAAAGTTCGGGTAAAACAATTAAATCCGTGTCATCAGAAATACCACTTAATTTTATTGTTAAAATTTCTAAATTTTTATCAATATTTTTCCAAACGGTATCTGTTTGGACAAGGGTTATGTTCAAATTTTTCTTCATAATTAAAATCAAATAGAATTTAATATTTCAGCTCCTCTTTTTAGAGTTTCCTCACTTTTAGCAAAGCAAAAACGAAGTGACTTATTATCAAAATTTGTACTGTAAAATCCTGATATTGGAATGGATGCAACTTTCTTTTCTTTAGTAAGTCTTATAGCAAAATCAATATCTTTTTCATCACTGATCTTTTCATATCCCAACAGTTGAAAATAAGTTCCCTTTGAAGGAATTATAGTAAATTTGGAATCTTGTACTGCATTTATAAAAAAATCTCTCTTGGATTGGTAAAACTCCGATAATCCTAAATAATTTTCAGGAGATCTTAAATAGCTTGCAATTGCTTTTTGCATAGGATGATTTACGGAAAAAACATTGAACTGATGTGTTTTTCTAAACTCAGACATCAATTCCGCAGGAGCGAGACAATAACCCATTTTCCAGCCTGTAATATGAAATGTCTTACCAAATGATCCTACGATAAAACTTCTTTCAGCCAAACCAGGAAATAAACAAGCACTTTGATGTTTTACCTTATCAAAAGTGATGTGCTCATATACCTCATCACTTAAAATGATGATATCGGTATTCTTTACAATAGACTCTAGCGATTTCATGTCCTTTTTAGATAAAACCGTCCCGGAAGGATTATGAGGCGTATTGACAATGATCATTTTGGTTTGATCATTTATACTATCTTTTACTTTGTTCCAGTCAACTTTATAGTCGGATATATCTAACTCAATTTCAATTATTTTACCTCCATTCAGTTTTACAGACGGCTCATAACTATCGTATGCAGGGGCAAAAATAATGACTTCATCATCTTTTTGAATAAAAGCTGAAATGATGGTATAAATTGCCTGCGTAGCACCTGTTGTTATCGTTATTTCACTCTCAGGGTCATAGTTAGTATCATATAGTTGAGAAGTTTTTTCGGCTAGAATTTCACGTAAACTATAAGTTCCGGGCATTGGTGCATATTGGTTAAAGCCTTCTTTCATGTATTTACTAACCAAACTCATTAGCTCCCCTGAAACAGGAAAATCAGGATAACCCTGTGATAAGTTAATAGCATTTTGCTCCTGAGCCATTTTACTCATCACAGCAAAAATACTGGTTGTGGTAAAAGGTAATTTTGATTTGATATTTTTTAAATATGCAGGCAATTTTAAAGTTCTAGTTGAGAAGTTTTATCTAATTGAGAATTGTTACTAAAAGAAATATCCAAATCTTTTATAATCCCGGTAGCCAAAGAATAAACCCAGCCATGAACTTCAATTTTCTGATCATTTTTCCAGGCTTTTTGTAAGATACTTGTTTTCGCCAGATCATATACCTGTTCTTTTACATTTAGCTCTACAAAACGATTAAATTTTTCGTCATCATCTTGAATTGCATCCAATTCTGTATTATGAAAACGATACACATCCTTAATATGTTTGAGCCAGCCATCAATAAGCCCATAAGAATGGTTTGACATTGCTGCTTTTACACCGCCACAACCATAATGACCACAAACAATAACATGTTTAACCTTTAAAACATCAACAGCATAATTTAAAACCGATAACAAATTCATATCAGTAGATACAACTAAATTTGCAATGTTTCTATGAACGAAAACCTCTCCCGGTTCTGCTCCAATAATTTGATTGGCAGGAACTCTTGAATCGGCACATCCAATCCATAATAATGG
>JAUVCP010000296.1 GCA_030590765.1 Flavobacteriaceae bacterium
GAATTTTCTGAATAAAATGATTCCAGACAACCTCTGTCTGAAACTGTTACAAAACATTGTTTTTTATCTTTTCCTCCAAAGGTAATATTAGTGGGGTTTTTACCTTTTAATTCAATTGTTCGGATAATTTCACTATCCGGATTGATCACTACCACTTTCCCTGCACCATATCTGCATACATATAAATTACCTTTGTTATCACAGCGCATACCGTCCATACCAAAATCAATAAATGAAAAGAATAATCTTTTATTATTCACATTCCCTTTTTTATCCAGATCATATACCCATATTTTACGTTGAACAGATTCATTTACATAAAGCTTTTTAGCATCCGGACTCACCTCTATACCGTTGGTGGTGCCCATATCTGACTCTAATAAATGAAATCCATTTTTATCTATTTTCCATAATTTACCGGTACTATTTTTCCAGTCCGGATCACTTGCATATAGTATACCCTTTGGAGAAATTGCAATATCATTGGGTTGATTTGCGGTTGGTTCATGTGCATAAACAATTGCTTTAGTTGAACCCTTTTTTATTTTTAGGATATTATGGTTCGTATAATCGGCAATAAACATATTGTCATTCTTATCAAACCTAATCCCGTTTCCAATACTACCATTTGGCAATGAAGCATATAAAGATGAATTCCCCTTTTGATCTACTATTCCAATGGTTCCTTCCTTTTCAAAATTAACGGCATATAGATTCCCTTTGCTGTCTACTGCCGGACCTTCAATTCCCTTGGTAAAAAGGTGTTCTTTTGTAAAATCAGTACTTATATCCTGCTGAGCAGAAATATATTGTATATTACTAATGATCAATAATATAATTATGTTTTTTATAGGATTCATTTTGTTTCTTTAAAGTGAAAATTACAAATTTTTAGGAAAATTTTTCTTTTTATAAAAAACCCTGTCGTAAAATGATTCTCAATGTGTATCAATTTTACATGGGTTTTAACTATCCCAAATTGTGAAATAAAATTTTTTCATAAACAACTATCTCTGAGGCAAGCCTCGAAGGATTATTTTCTATCAAAAATGATAACGTCTAAAGGCTTCTAGGGCAGCATAATCTGCCATACCCAGGTCATTGTATTTTTTAGCCGTTTCTTTATTTCTATCTTCAGCACGCATCCAAAATTCTCTGGAATCATCTCCTTGAAACAGAACGCCGTCTTTTTGTGACTGGTGATAAAAAATTGCCTGTCTTTTTTTCTTTACCTGATCAGGGCTCATAGGAACTGCCATTTCTATTTCATGGATTTCCCATTCATGCCATGCACCACGATATAACCAAACCCAACAATCATTCATATACTTTTCTTTCTTTAATTCCTTTAAGGAAATAAATAAGGCATCCAAGCAAACTTTATGTGTACCATGTGGATCAGCAAGATCTCCTGCAGCATATATCTGATGTGGCTTAACCGTTGAAATCAAGTCATTCATTATGCTGATATCCTCTTTTCCCAATTTACCCTTCATAATTTTTCCTGTTTCGTAAAATGGTAAATTTAAAAAATGAACTCTTGCATCAGGAACACCGAGGTACCTGGTGGCTGCAACTGATTCTTTTCTTCGAATTAAACCTTTAAGCCTTCTAACTTCAAGACTATCCGTGTCAAATTCCATTTTATTCTGGATATCATCAATTATCTTTTGTGCTTCAACACTTCCACCGTTAAGTACCTGAGCAACCTCAGCAAATTTCATCGCTTCCGTATCTGAAACAGCAATATTTCCTGATGTTTGGTAAGCTATATGTACCTCATGCCCCTGCTCTACCAATCGATCAAAAGTTCCACCCATAGAGATCACATCATCATCGGGATGCGGACTAAAAATTATAATACGTTTTTTGGATGGATTTTTACGTTCCGGTCGGTTAGTATCATCTGCATTTGGTTTACCTCCCGGCCATCCAGTAATGGTATGTTGTAATTTATTAAACATTTTAATATTCAAATCATATGCTGAGCCATGTTCAATCAATAGATTAGACATACCATTATTGTTATAATCAGAATCGGTTAATTTTAAAATTGATTTTTGTGTTAACTGACTTAACCAAACAGAAGCTTTCAGAGTTAAAGAATCGGTCCATTCGCATGGTTTTACCAACCATGGTGTTCTGATTCTTGTCAATTCTTCTGCAGCTCCATTATCTAAAACAAATGTTACATTTTCGTGGTTTTGCAAATAGGAAGAAGGTATTTCGGAAGTTATATCACCTTCAATTGCTTTTTTAACAACCACTGCTTTATTGATACCCCAAGCCAGTAATACGATTCTTTTAGCCTTTCGTATTGTACTAATACCCATGGTAATAGCAACCCTTGGTACATTCTCAATTCCTAAAAAAGCAGAAGAAGCATCTACCCGTGTAATATGATCCAGTGTAATATTTCGCGTTCCTGAATTATAGTGAGACCCCGGTTCATTAAATCCAATATGGCCGGTTCTACCAATACCTAATAATTGAAAATCCATTCCGCCAACTTCCTTTATTTTCATATCGTAATCAATACAATACTGATGAATTTCATCACTCTTTATTGTTCCACTTGGAATATTGATGTTTTCAGGTAGAATATCAATATGGTTAAATAAATGAACATGCATAAAATGCCAGTAACTTTGTGTGTTTTCCGGCTTCATCGGATAATATTCATCCAAGTTAAAGGTAATCACATTTTTAAAACTTAACCCTTCTTCTTTATGCAGTCGTACCAATTCTTCATAAACATCAATTGGTGAAGATCCTGTTGCCAACCCAAGAACACATTTTTTATTCTGTAAAGCTTTTACTTTTATCAAATTTGCGATCTCATGTGCAATAATGATAGATGCTTTTTCAGAATCATCAAAAATCACATTGTGAATTTTTTCTAACCTGGTATCTTCAAATTTCCCTGCTTCCGTGTACTTTATTATATCAATTTCCATAAGTTATGATTAAAGGCATTTATTTAATATCTCATTAATTATGCAAATTTCTTACAAATCAATGAGTCAAAAAAATTATTTCGACTAATAACAATATTTTGGGGATAGACAAAAGAATAGAACAATTTATTAGTCCAATTCTTTTGTGCCCAAAACTTTTAAAACTCATTTATAAACCAAAATTGTTTACTATATTTATGCGTCCAAACCCAAACGGATATTCATCAAATTTTATAACAAATGAGAACTTTTTACATTGAAATATTCCTTATTGCTATTTTAGGCTTTACTAATTGCAAGAATAATTCTAACGAAAAATCCATCAAAAAGAATAAAATTACACAACCCAATATAGTTTTTATAATGAGTGATGATCATGCATACCAGGCAATAAGTGCTTACGGACATGATTTAAATAAGACTCCAAATATTGATAAAATTGCAAATGAAGGAGCTATTTTTAACAGAGGTTTTGTTACCAACTCAATTTGTGCACCAAGTAGAGCTGTAATGCTTACCGGTAAGCATAGCCATATAAATGGCAAAGTTGATAATATACAAGCCTTTAACTGGGATCAGAATAATTTTGCAAAAATGCTACAAAAAGCAGGTTATCAAACTGCCTTGATAGGGAAAATTCATTTAAATGGATTGCCACAGGGTTTTGATTATTCCAATGTGCTTCCCGGACAGGGTCAATATTATAATCCCGATTTTATTGAAAACGGAGTGAAAAAAAGATATTCTGGTTATGTTACTTCCATTACTACAGATATTGCCTTAGACTGGCTGAAAAACAAAAGAGAAAAAGACAAACCCTTTTTATTATTGTATCACCAAAAAGCTCCACATAGAACATGGATGCCGGAAGAAAAATATTTCACTCTTT
>JAUVCP010000153.1 GCA_030590765.1 Flavobacteriaceae bacterium
CATTTTTACTAAATATTCCTCCTAATAGGAAAGGTGAATTTTCAGCAACAGATATCACTGTTTTAAAAGAGGTTGGTCAACGAATTCATAAGACCTACGATAATAACTTATTTAAAAATGCCTCTGGTCCAAAAAAAATATTAGACAACAATGCAAATAGTTTTGTTGTCCTCAATAATGATCTTCAAGAAATAATTATTGAGACAAGTAAACCCGTAACGGTAAATCGTTTTATAATTCAGGAAGCTATTGCTACTCATGGTGAACGGGTAGAGAAACATGCCTTAGATGCCTGGGTTGATGATGAATGGAAAGAAATAGTGACCTCGACCAATATTGGTTATAAAAGGATTTTACGTTTCCCTGAAGTTACGTCAAACAAATTTAGGTTAAGAGTATTAGAATCCAGATACTATCCTGCAATTTCAAATATCTCTGCTCATTATTATAATTCACGTCCACCGGAACTGTCTATTGAAAGAAATTTTGAGGGTATGGTAACCATCAAACCAAAAAAGCATAATTTTAGATGGAAACCACATGGTGAAGATGCATCCGCAAATATCAATGCCGGATTAAAAATTAGATATACTACTGATGGAAGTAAGCCAAATAAGACATCTAAATTCTATAGTGAAAGTTTCTTATTTCCCATAGGAGAAGTGAAAGCTTTTGCTGAGATTCATGATGAAAATGGCCATGAAGTAAGCCATATTTTTGGCTCCGTAAAAAAAGACTGGAAATTACTATCTTTTGATAGCGAAAAAAGCAGGCATGGAGCAAGCAATGCTTTTGATGGATTCAAAAATTCCTATTGGCAAACCTATCCTAACAAAAATAATGAACACTATATATCTATCGATCTTGGAAAAAAATATGAGTTGAGTAGTTTTTCATACACTCCACAAAAGGAACATGCTGGTGGTATGATTGAAAAGGGAGTGATTAAAATAAGTGAAAATGGTAAAAACTGGAAGGAATTAGAAGGTTTTACTTTCGGCAACCTAATTAATAACCCTGAAACCAGAATACATGATTTTGAAAATTCAGTTGAGACAAGATATATCCAAATTGAATCAAAAGTAATTGCCGGAGGTAAAAATACTGCAGCTATTGCTGAATTAGATTTTTTTAAATAAAAGGTATTAAACCTCAGGGCAAGCCCTGAACCCTTAATAGGAATCGACCCAAGGGTCGAGGTATTAAACCAATATCCCGCTAAAAAAGCGGGATTAGTTCGACTAACTAAAAAATTGAAATTAATTTTTTAGAGTCTCATGAATAAAATAAATAGGAGTTAAAATCATATAAAATTTGTTAATAGATTCTGCTATTTTTTGAATGAATAATAATAACTAAACCCAACTTAATTGAAAGATGAAAATTAAAGCTTTAACATTTCTAATCATTTTTACTGCTATTTTCAGCTGTAAAAATCATGACCAAAAATTAAATACAGCAATAAAAATTGATAAAAAACCCAATATCATATTTTTATTCTCAGACGATCAAAGTTTTAAAGATGTTCATGCGCTGGGAAATAAAGAAATCAGGACTCCTACAATGGATAAGCTTGCTGAACAAGGAGTTACCTTAACCCATGCATTTAATATGGGAGGTTGGAACGGAGCTGTTTGTGTTGCATCTAGAGCAATGCTCATTAGTGGCAGATCTATTTGGAGAGCCGAGCAAGTTTCTAAACAATTTGCTAAGAATGTAGATTTGGATAAAACATGGCCCAGATTAATGCAATCAGCCGGCTATGAAACCTACATGACAGGCAAGTGGCATGTTCAGGCCAAAGCAGATAGTATTTTTAACCATGTTGGCCATGTTCTTAGAGGTATGCCTCACGATACACCTGAAGGATATAACCGACCCAAAAATGTGAAGGATACACTTTGGAAACCCTGGAAGAAAGAATTTGGAGGCTATTGGGAAGGTGGCAAACATTGGAGTGTTTTAGTTAAAGATGATGCTCTCTCATTTATTAACAGTGCTGCACAAAAGAACAAACCTTTCTTTATGTATATCGCATTTAATGCTCCGCACGACCCAAGACAATCTCCAAAAAAATATGTTGATATGTATCCTTTGGAAGATATTTCTCTTCCAAAAAGCTTTATACCTGAAAATCCTTATGCGGAAATAATGGGCGCAGGAAAGAAATTAAGAGACGAAAGATTGGCTCCTTTCCCAAGGACAGAATATGCTGTAAAAGTAAATCGTCAGGAATATTATGCTATCACCACACATTTAGATGATCAAATTGCAGAAATTTTAAATGCATTGGAAGAAAAAGGGTTAAAAGGGAATACTTACATCTTTTTTACTTCTGATCACGGACTAGCTGTTGGCGAACATGGTTTGATGGGTAAGCAAAATATGTACGACCATAGTATGAGAGTGCCCTTAATGGTAGTTGGCCCAAATATCCCAAAAGGGAAAAAGATTGATGCTAATGTTTATTTACAAGACATAATGGCAAGTGTTTTAGAATTAGCCGGAGTACAAAAACCTGAATATGTAGAGTTCAATAGCTTTATGGGATTGATCAACGGAGAAAAAAACAAAAGTAATTACGATGCCATTTATGGAACCTATAAAAGAGAAGCACAACGGATGATTCGAAAAGACAATTTTAAATTGATCATTTATCCAAAATCACATACCACTTTGCTTTTTGATCTTAAAAAAGATCCTTTAGAGTTAGATGACTTATCTTCATACTCAAAATATGCGAAGAAAATAAAATTCCTTTTTAAAGAACTGATTACAAAACAGCAAGAAATGGGTGATGACCTAATTCTTGATCCTATTGATTATAATATTTAAATCTATTAAAATGAAAAGAATTATTATCTTACTATGCCTGCTATTGCTATCTGTTTCAAAAACAAATGCACAAAAAAAAATATGGAATGAAACAGATACACAAAAAACAGAACGTCTTGCCTGGTGGACAAATGATCGTTTTGGGATGTTTATACACTGGGGGACTTATGCTTTGGCAGGAAGGCATGAATGGGTAAAGAAAAGAGAGAGGATCTCTGATGAAAAATACCAAAAATATTTTGACAATTTTAATCCTGATCTGTATAACCCTACAGAATGGGCAAAAATGGCAAAAGCTGCAGGTATGAAATATGCCGTGATTACCACAAAACACCATGAAGGATTTACATTATTTGATTCAAAATTTACAGATTACAAAGTCACAAATACACCATATCACAAAGATGCAATTAAAGAATGGGTAGATGCTTTTAGAGCGGAAGGACTAAAAGTTGGTTTTTACTATTCGCTCATTGATTGGCATCATCCTGAATATACTATTGACAGAGTTCATCCGAAAAGTGCCAAAACAACAGAAGAATACGATAAACTTAATAAAGGCCGTGATATGAAAATTTATCGCAAATATTTAAAAAACCAGGTGACTGAAATTTTAAGTAATTATGGTAAAATTGATATTCTTTGGCTGGATTATTCATTTCCAGGAAAAAATGGCAAAGGACGTGATGACTGGGGTTCTGAAGATCTTATGAAATTAGTTAGAAAACTACAACCAGAAATAATTGTTAACGATAGAGCAGATCTTAAAGATTATCAAGGCGGCTGGGATTTCACTACTCCAGAACAATTTAAGGTTGTGGAATGGCCAACTTACAATGGTAAGAAAATCCCATGGGAAACCTGTCAGACATTTAGTGGATCATGGGGATATTACCGTGATGAACTTACATGGAAAAACAACAAACAATTACTTGTTTTACTCATTGAATCAGTAAGTAAAGGTGGTAATGTTCTTTTAAATGTTGGCCCGACCGGAAGAGGTACGATTGACAATAGAGCACAATCGGCATTGCATAAAATGGGCGAATGGATGAAAGTAAACAATCGATCTATTTATGGTTGTACACAGGCTCCTGTAGAATTTGAAGCACCGGAAAATTCACTTTTGACTTACAATCCGAAAACCAACAGACTTTACATTCATCTGTTAGATTATCCTCTTAAAAATTATACTTTAAAAGAAATGAAAGGAAAAATTAAATATGCTCAGTTTTTACATGATGCTTCTGAAATACTAATCAAAAACCGTCATGGTTATGGCGAATTGAAAAATAGCGGATTTGAAGAAAATGATATCAATATTGAGCTTCCAGTAAATAAGCCCAATGTAGAAATACCTGTTATTGAATTAATATTGAATTAAACATCTTATTCTATTACAACTATATTCATAAAAAACTAATATTTGATGAAAACCATAAGAATTATCTTATTTCTGTTTTTGTTCGGCAACTTATATGCTCAAAAAACTACTCAAAGATCCCAATGGTTTGTTGATGATCGTTTTGGTATGTTTATCCACTTCGGACTTTACAGTGCCGCTGAAGGTTACTGGCATGGTGAAAAGATAAGATATGATAATGACTATGCAGAGTGGTTGCAATATAGAAACAGAATTGACAAAAAAGATTATATTTCATTGATAAACCGATTTCAATGGGATGAATTAGATCCTGAACAATGGGTGATTCTAGCAAAAAAAGCCGGAATGAAATATATCACGATTACAGCAAAACACCACGATGGATTCGCCATGTGGAATAGTAAGGTTAGTGATTATAGTATTGGAAGTTATACTTCTCCAAAAAGAGATATCATCAAAGAACTGGCTAAGGCTTGTGAAAAACATGGAATAAAACTCGCATTTTACTATTCTCACTGGGTTGACTGGGAACATCAATATGGATGGGATCACACCAAAGAACTTACGGGAATCACAGAACAGGAATACGATAAATACTGGCAGGAAAAAGTTATTCCTCAGGTTAGAGAATTATTGTCCAATTATGGTGAAATAAGCATCATGTGGTTTGATATGTGGATACATCATTCACGAACAATTATTACCAAAAAACAACTTTTTCAGTTAAAAGAATTGATAAGAGAATTACAACCTAACTGTTTGATCAATTCCCGTTTAGGATTTTCAACCGAAGAAGATGATGATATTGATTTTAGAACTCTAGGCGATAATCAGCTGGGAAAAGAAAAACTTGATTATCCATGGCAAACTGCTGGTACTGTTGCTCATTCATGGGGATATCACGCAACTGAAAACAAATGGAAATCAACAACATCCTTATTAAAATCGCTTATTAACAATGTAAGTTTAAACGGTAATTTCATGCTTAATATTGGTCCTAGAGCAAATGGTAATGTTCCTTATGAAATTACAGATCGATTAGAAAAAATGGGGGAATGGCTGGAAGTTAACGGAGAAGCCATTTATAAAAGTGAAGCATTTGACCTTCGAACGGATATGCATGACTGGGGGAAGATCACAAGCAAAACAGAAAATGGAAAAACAAAATTATATCTCCATGTTTTTAACTGGCCTTTAGACCATCAGATTAGGGTTACAGGAATCAAATCTACTCCTTCTACAATATATTTATTAAGTGATAAATTGAAATCTTCTATTCAATTTGAACAAAAGGAAGTGGTTACGAGAATTCAATTACCTTTTAAAGCTCCGGATCCTTATGTTTCGGTCATTGTTATGGAATTTGATCAATATCCCAAAATTGAAAAAGGACTGGTTGGAGAATCCATTGGAGGAGGATATGCTCTAACTCCTAAAAACATTTCATATTCACAGGGAAGCACAAAGATATTATCTCCTAGTAAATTTGGTTCAATTCCCGAACGATTGATTATTGAAGAGGATAGCAACTATAAATGGCGTGTTTATATAGATCAACCAGGAGCTTATCTTTTAGATATTTCCTATAGTTTTCAGGATGAAAGTGATAAAAATTCTCTGACAGTAAAGATGGGAGATCAAGAATTAGGACATGAGATCCAGATGACCGGTAAAACAGTAGGAGAACCAAAATCTGCCTGGGTAATTGATAGTTATAACTTTTTTAAATTAGGAGAAGTTCAAATCAATCATCCGGGATTCTATGATATCAAACTGGATGTGA
>JAUVCP010000152.1 GCA_030590765.1 Flavobacteriaceae bacterium
AGCTCTTTTGCCATTTACATATAATTGATCAAATCTCCATTGTTGATTTTTGATATTTGGAATTTGTACTTCCCAAATACCATTTTTATTTACGTTGAAACCGTTAATTTGTTTCCCGCCGCTAAAAACTGGCATCTTTCCTTTTTCAGCTTGATAAATCACAGGATATTTACCTGACCCTCCATCCTCAGTATTTAATATCAAAGGTTCTTCCATAAAATAAGACCCTTCGGCAATATGAATAACGATATTTTTATTTTGAAGAGGTTCATTCTTTAATTTTCTTGCAGCATTTCTTGCACCTATCAAGGAGGCAAATGGTTTTTCTTTTGTTCCCGGGTTAGAATCCCTACCATTTGGCGCAATATAAAATTGAGCCTTTATACCTGCGGTCACAAGCATAAAAACAAAAAGAAATAATAGGTGATATTTGACTGGCAGATTACTATTTCTTAATATAAGAGTCATTTTTTTTTGGATTTATTTTAGCTTATGTAGAATAAAATTTACTTCTAAAAGTACAAAATATTTAATTTATTAAATGATTTGTATTTGGTTTTTATCCCTTTCTTATGGTTTTTTTTGTTGTTTGTCTAAAATATCATTTTACTACTTAAAAAATAGTTAGTTTTATGTTATTAATTGTTAGGTATTGCAATAAAACTAAATTAATTATAGTGTAATGATCCGGAATTTCCCTTTTTTTATAATATTTTTAGCTTTACAGTTTTGCACTTTTTGGAATGGTCTAAATGCACAAGAAAAGCCAAATATTGTGTATATCAATATTGATGATCTTGGATGGACAGACCTCACTTGCTATGGGAGTTCTTATTATGAAACTCCTAATATTGATCGATTGGTAGCCATGGGGGTGAAATTTACAGATGCCTATGCATCTGCTTCAAATTGTGCCCCAAGCAGAGCAGGATTACTATCAGGTCAGTATAGTCCAAGATATGGAATTTATACAGTTGGAACTTCCGAAAGGGGAAAGTCGAAAGACAGAAAGCTTATTCCGGTAAAAAATAAAACAATATTACCAGATAGTGTTGTTACTATTGCTGAGACCTTAATGAAAGAGGGATATATTACGGCTTCTATGGGGAAATGGCATTTGGGAGAGGATCCAAGAACTCAGGGGTTTGATATCAATATTGGAGGTACGCATGCAGGTCATCCAAAATCCTATTTTAGTCCGTATAGAAATAAAAATTTAAAGGATGGGCCAATCGGGGAATATTTAACGGATCGATTGACAAATGAAGGAATATCCTTTATAGAGAGTAATATAGACAATCCTTTTTTTCTTTATATGACCTATTATACGGTACATACTCCAATTCAGGGGAAACAGGATCTGATAGAGAAATATCGAAATAAGCCAACATCCAAATATCATAAAAACGCAACCTTTGCAGCAATGGTTGAAGCAATGGATAGTAATGTTGGGAGACTTATCAATACTTTGGAAGAGCTGAATCTAACAAAAAATACTATGATTATCTTTACTTCAGATAATGGCGGCTTATTTACTGTATCTGAGCAGTTTCCATTAAAATATGGAAAAGGATCTTACTATGAAGGAGGGGTGAGAATTCCACTGATTATTCGATGGGATGGTAAAATTAAACCAAATACTATTTCTAAAATACCGGTAATGAATATAGATTTTTATTCTACTTTTCTTGAGGTTGCAAATATTCATCCTGCTAAAGAATTGATTTTAGATGGAGAGAGCTTATCACCAATATTGTTTGGGAAAGGTCAATTTATAAATCGATCATTGTTCTGGCATTTTCCTATTTATTTGGAAGCGAGTAGGGGTTATAATGAAAAAACTGGAAGAGACCCTTTGTTTAGAACACGACCTGGCTCAACCATGCGATATGGTAAATGGAAATTACATCAATATTTTGAGGATAATGATATTGAATTGTACGATTTGGAAAAAGATTTAGGTGAAAACAAAAATCTAGTTAAAGTTACACCGAAAAAGACCAAAGAGCTATTGAAAATGCTGGATGATTGGAGGGCAAAAATAAAAGCACCTGTTCCTAAAGGGTTAAATCAAGAATATATTAAATAAAACATAATGAAAACATCCATTTTTAAACAATTATTATTGGCTTCCCTGAGTTTACTTTATACAGGTTTATTTGCACAAAACCCTATAGAAGTGGTTTATCACAAAAGTGAAAAAGATAAAGGAGCAAAACCAAGTACTACAGTTGTTTTTTATAATGATATAGCCTATTTGTCAAATAGTAGTGATAAGACCTTTTCATTTATTGATTATAAAAACAGTATAGTGGTGGATATGATCAAATACAAGGGAA
Source organism: Flavobacteriaceae bacterium (assembly GCA_030590765.1). Taxonomy (GTDB): domain Bacteria; phylum Bacteroidota; class Bacteroidia; order Flavobacteriales; family Flavobacteriaceae; genus Lutimonas. The sequence goes on from JAUVCP010000152.1 coordinate 2,340, forward strand.
TGTATTATAAAACATTAGAAAGTTTTCAATCGCTTCCACAACCGGTAATGAAGGATGAGGAAGAAAAAATATTAGGATATAATTGTAAAAAGGCTGTATTTAAAGCCTTTTCAAATACGATTGAAGTTTGGTATACAGATAAAGCAAATGCAAAAGGATCTCCTTATAAAAGTTATTTACCAAAAAACAGTCTTGTTTTAAAAATTAAAATCAATGGAGGATTGCGATTGATTGCAACAGATATTCGTGAATTGGACAAAAAAACGGAATTATTTAACCCAATGGATGATGCAATTGAAATTAACATGGCAGCGTTAAGAGAATTGCAAATTAAATCGAGATATGTCACAATGGCAGTATTTAAAAAACAACAAATAAATTTTGATACAAAATTAAAAACCAGTGATTTAAGAGCAGTCAATAAAACCTTTAGATGCTCCAATGGCACCATAGTTTTAAAGAAAATTATACTACCTAAAATAGCCAAAGAAGGAGCGAAAATATTTGCAACTTTAACAAACTGGTCTAATGGTGATGCCTATGACAGAACCTGTAGTTTATTTACTATAAAAAATAACAGACAGAAATCTGTTTTAGATGCAATTGAAAAAGGGATAAAAGAATTACCCGTGTATAAGGATAAAAATGGAAATGAATATCAGGGAATAGTGAGTATAGCAGATTATGAAGTACCTGTGGAATTAATGCGATTTTTTACTTCTTTTGGAGTTTCTCATTTCAATACGAAGAGAGAGATCCATAATTATAAATGGAGAGACTCAGTAGTTTATAAACAAGAAATAACTTCATTGATACCAAATACCGAAAATGAGATATGGATAGGAGTTTTCATAGGTAATTATGATAAAGGTGGTCATAAGGTAAGTCTCGATTTGAATTTTTATCCTGCATGGGAAGAAACCATAGTAAAGAAAAAGTATATCAATCCATTGTTTAGTACGGTAAATATTTTAGAAATGTCTGGGCAGAATTATGGAAGATTATTTAAAACAGATACACTTACTGCTGAGTTTGATATTCCTGAAAAAGTAGAGAATTTAAAGTTGCTTTATACTTCAACAGGTCATGGAGGTTGGGGAGGAGGTGATGAGTTTAATCAGCGATTGAATAAGATTTTTGTGGATGGAAAATTGATATATAATGAAGTGCCATGGAGAACAGATTGTGCAACATACCGACTTTCAAACCCATCTTCCGGAAACTTCTCTAACGGACTGTCATCAAGTGATCTAAGTCGTTCAAACTGGTGCCCGGCAACACTTACTCCTCCAAAAATAATTCTACTGAATAATTTAAAACAAGGAAAACATATCATTCAGGTGGTTATAGAACAAGGAGATGATGATGGGTCAAGTTTTAATCATTGGGGAGTGACCGGTGTTTTGACTGGTCAATTTAAATAATAGTAGAACCGTTTTTTTATCTACTATTAAAAAGGAAATTATTTTACAGGGTTTGAATTTACCATCAAAAATCTTTCTGTTACAAGGTAAATTGTTTATTGGTATTGTTCTTAGGTATTTAAAATAATTGAATCAATAGATTTTTACTTCCTTTTAAGAAAAACTACTCTTTTTGAGTCGTTTCCAAAATTTCCACGAATATTTGCTTCAAATTTTAAAACACAGAGAACTAATTTTAGTTCAATTAATAGTTTCCAGTAGGATTTGGGAAAGGTGTGTATATACCCTCATCCTAAATTCTGTAAAAGGAAGGAGATTTATTGTTATGATGATGGAGTAATGATATCAACTATATTCGATCGAATAATAAAAAGCTAAGTTTATCAAATAATTATATATCTTTAGTTTTTCAAAATTGTACTACATGATTAAAAATATTTTGCTATTAATAACCGTACTTGTTTTTGGCGTCTCTTGCAATAACTCCAAGAGTAAGAGAACTGTAATCGATTTTGATGATAATTCCATTAATAGCCAAAACAACAATAAAGATATAAATAATCCCAAAGCTATTTATATTGCAATAGCTTCAATGACATCACCTAAAGAAACGTATAAGCATTATAGTGAATTAATTGAGTATATTTCTAATAAAGTTGGTTATCCTATTTATATCAAACAAAAAAAAACTTATAAAGAAGTAAACATCCTTTTAGAAAATGGTGAAGTGGATTTTGCTTTTATTTGTTCCGGAGCTTTTGTAGAGGAATATAAAAAAATTAAATTACTGGTTGCGCCTGAGATCAATCATAAAACTTCCTATCAGGCGTATATTATTGCCCGTAAAGATTCTGAAATAGAAAGCTTTAAGGATTTGGAACATCACAGTTTTGCATTTACAGATCCTCTTTCAAATACAGGAAGGTTATATCCTCAAAAACTATTATCAGAAATGAATAGAAATGATGATGATTTTTTTTCACATTCAATTTTTACTTATGGACACGATATATCCATTCAAATGGTAAACCGGGGAATTATTGATGGTGCATCGGTACATAGCCTGATTTTTGATTATTTAACTTTGTATAATCCCGAAAAGGTTGAGAATATAAAGGTTGTAAAAAAGTCTCATATATTTGGTAATCCACCAATTGTAACACCTAATTCTCTTTCTAAAGAACATTTTAATGAATATCAGAAGATATTTTTAAACTTACACAATGATAGCATTGGTAAAAGCATTTTAAAAAAGATCAATATTGACCAGTTTGTTGTAGTAGATGAGAAAATTTATGAAAGCGTATTTCAATTAAAAGAATTTGTAAAGAATGAAACAGGCAAATAAAATAATCAATTTTCCTATTTTTTGGAAATTTGCTTTTGTTTCAATAGTTGTAGTTGTAATTTATGGCTCTATAAATATCTATATGCTATGGAATTCAGTTTATAACTCTTTCGAAAAAGAAATTGATAAAAGAAGCAATATTTTGGCACAGATCGTAGCCGAAAAAGCGTTGGAACCAATAGTTTACGGTAATAATGTAAGTCTGTATTCTATTTTAGATGAAATAAAATACTCTGATCCAACAATTTCTTATATTTTTATACTTGACAATTCTAATAAAATTGTAGCCCAAACTTACGATATAATCATCCCAAATACTTTAATTTTTGCAAATGAACTAGACGGTAATTCTAAAAACATAAAAGAAATTGAGACTGTTAATTTTAAATCAAAGATCATAAGAGATATTGCCTACCCAATTCTTAATGGTGATGTTGGTGTGGTGAGGTTAGGAATTAGCGAAGATCATGTTCATGCAAAATTAATTGAAATTACCCGAGAACTAATTGTTATGATTATTGCCTTTTTAATATTTGGACTCATTGGTGCATTATTTTTCTCTTATATCATTACTACTCCTATTTCAAAAATTAGTAAAATGGCTCAAATAATTGATATCAACAATCTCAAGTCAGAAAACTATGAAATTACTTCAAAAAACAAATCCAAATTTTTCAATATTGAGATAAGTGATGAACTAGATGATTTGGTTACTAAATTTTCTGAAATGCTTAAGCGTTTAAAAACCAACTATATAGAGTTAAAAAAAACTGAAAGTGCTCTTGTGCAGGCTGAAAGACTTGCATCATTGGGTACATTATCAGCAGGAGTTGCACATGAAATAAATAATCCAATATCAGGCATACAGAATTGTGTAAACAGAATACTTAAAAACCCTGATAATA